>CAMZLP010000038.1 GCA_947311535.1 uncultured Deinococcota bacterium
AACTAACAGCCTTTGAAAGATTCTTTGAACTCAAACCAACTAATAATCCTTTAAGCTGGCTTAGATATATTGTTCCTGGTGGTCATACGACTTTTCCATAAGTCTCAACTCAGGTTAACTATCCTAGCCCATAGATAAAAAGGTTAAAATAAACTATGTGCTCAGAGATAAGCTATGAACGAGTAATACTTAGGCCAATTAGCAAAATAGATAAGCAGGCTTGGCGACGGGTTAGAAATCATTTTCGTGACCCTGAGATAGCCTATTTAAATGGTACTAGGCCAAATCGATTACCTTTGTGGATGTTGCGGCGTGCTTTTAAAGCAGATAGTCGCTTAGGAGATAGGCAGACTTTTGGCATATTCCATAATGAAGAATATATTGGAGCCATAGAGCTGTATGATATTTCAAAAGATAGATGCACCTTGGGAGTAATTATTGGTGAGCGTGATTACTGGGGTAAGGGTTTTGGCCCCGAGGCAATTGTTGCAATATTAAAATACGCTTTTGATGAACTCAATGTAAAGCAGGTATATTTGCGGACATTTTATGATAATAAAAGAGCAATAGCAGCTTTTCATAAAGTGGGGTTTAGAGAAATTAGACGAATGAGCAGTGAAAAAGAGAGAATTAAAATCCATATGAAAATAACAAAAGAAAGATATTTAGAATTTAAAAAAAGAACATAGACTTATTGCTTTTAGATTAGCAATGAAACAAAAAACTGCTACTTATACTGCTATAATTATTGTAAATTTACTAGTTTAAGGTTTATTTGTAGACCTTATTAGGGTTGGCTAAATAAATAAAATTACAATTAGGAATGCGCTCATGATGGAATTAATTGAAAAAATAATATCGCTTATTGAGGCAAGGAAGTTTATAGGATTACGGAAAATATTGGACAGGCTCGAGCCTGCTGATATTGCAGAACTAATTGAAGAGCTAAAGCAAAGCTATCCTGATTACGAGGTTATTGTTTTTAGGCTATTAAACCAAGATTTGTCAGTTCGTAGTTTTGAGTTATTGCCATTTGATATTCAAAACGAATTGCTAATAGGTTTAGGTGACAAAGATATAGCCTCCATACTGGACGAGATGTCACCTGATGACCGTACCGAGCTATTTGAAGAATTGCCCGGTAAAGTAATGCGAAGATTGCTTAATTTATTGTCTCCTGAAGAGAGGCAAGTGGCAAAAAATCTATTGGGCTACCCTGAGGACTCTATTGGCCGATTAATGACGCCTGATTATGTCGCAATTAAGACCCACTGGAGTGTGCAGGATGTGCTCGAGCATATCCGAAAGTTTGGCCATAATAGTGAGACTCTTAATACTTTGTATGTAATTGAAAAAGGTGGCAAACTAATAGATGATATAGATGTAAACGAGGTGCTATTAGCCAAGTCAGAGACCAAGGTCAATGAACTAATGGATGATCAATTTGTAGCACTAAGTGCGCTTGATGATCAAGAAGAAGCAGTGAATATCTTTCAAAAGCATGATCGAGTTGCACTACCTGTAGTTAATACCAAAGGCATATTAGTAGGAATAGTAACCATTGATGATGTCTTTGACATTGCCGAAGAAGAAGCCACCGAAGATATGCAAAAATTAGCTGCCGTAGAAGCCCTAGATGAACCATATATGACAATCTCACTAGGCAAATTAATTCGTAAGCGTTCTTTTTGGCTGATTGTTTTGTTTTTTGGCCAAATGCTTACAGCAACTGCTTTAGATTATTTTCAAGATGAGCTATCTAAAGCCTTGGTCTTGGCAATCTTTATTCCTCTAATTATTTCTAGTGGTGGTAATACAGGCTCACAAGCAGCGACCCTGATTATTCGGGCACTTACTATTGGTGAGATTAGGTTACGGGATTGGTGGCGGGTTATGCGGCGTGAAATTCTTTCAGGCTTAATAATTGGCTCTATGCTAGGGGCGTTGGGGTTTTTACGAATTGCAGTAGTTCAAAACCTAACTGGGCAATATGGTGAGCATTGGTTTTTATTGGCAATTACTATGACGGTAACACTGCTTGCAGTGGTTATGTGGGGAACTTTATCAGGTTCACTTTTACCCTTTATTTTAAAACGCTTGGGTATTGACCCAGCTACTTCTTCAGCTCCTTTAGTTTCCACTTTATCCGATGTAACTGGTTTGGTTATTTATTTTTCTATAGCTGCTTTGGTCTTAAAAGGTTCGTTGCTTTAAACTATTAGAGCTCTAATTGTAGAAAATATTATTGGGGTAATAATTAGGTTAGATAACTAGTGTTAGACTGTCTCCAATGTCTATTGGAATTGTTACCGATACCTCCGCTGACCTACCTATAACGACTATGCTCGAGCATGGTATAGCATATGTGAGCCATAGTATTGTGGTAGCCAATGAAGTAAAAAGAGATTGGCGAGATGTAGACCCAGACAAGCTATATTCACTTTTGCAAAGTGCTGAAAGTTTGCCTCAATTGGTTCCTGCGAGTAAAGATATTTTTAAAAAAGTATATATTAAATTTTTAGAACAACATAGCCATATTATTTCTATCCATGTTTCAAATCAAATGTCTAAAACCATAAAACAGGCCTATATTGCCAGAAAAGAAATAAAAGCTGAAGATAGAATTACCATTGTTGACTCTAAAACTATCAATATTGCTCTTGCCGAGATAGTTTTAGAAGCAAACAAGCTAGCCAAAGAAAACGCTCCGAAAGAACAGGTCTTGTGGTCAGTTGAGCACATACAACAGAGTTCAAAATTGTACTTTGCACCTAATTCTATAAAATGGTTAGCCAACCGAAAAGAATCTAGTGCTAATACAATTGTCAAAAACTTACAAGGTCAATGCCCTATTTTTAGCCTAAGCAATGGTAAAATCCAAAAACTCACTAATGCTCATAGCCATCAGGTCAATGAATTTATTTTTAAGTCTTTAGCTGAAGAATTTGCAGATAATCCTATTCATTTTGCGCTTTCATATGCTGGTAATGATAGATCTGCGATAGAAGATATGAAAAGGTATTTTGAGGGTTCGGGCTTGGAAATCTTACAAGGCAGGGCTCAAAAAATGGGCTCGCTTTTGGGGCTAATGCTTGGCCCTAAGAGTATTTCGGTTTATGCCCATAAGTCATTGGGGGCATCGCTCAGGTTTTAGTTTATGTTTTGAAGATGCTCGAGCTTGTCTATATCAGCTCCTAAACTGGCGTCTTTGCAAATATAGGTTTTTACATCAGCATCTAAAAGCTTACTTACTCTTCGTTCTAATTTGTTTAGACTCGAGCTTCCTATTAGTAAGCCAATAAAAATATCAAATCCAATCAAAAAAGCTAATCTCATTGGGCTTTTTCGGGTTTTGTAAGCTTTGTCGGCAAAAGCTAATAGTCTGGGTACTATCTTTGGCTTTAATAATATCGCATTGCCACCGGTAAATCTACCTTCTATAAATTTAGCATAGGTGCGTTTTTGATTTGGAAATTGCTTTAAGCTAGTTTCCTTGCTAATTATCGGGTAAATCAAATCCGCATCTGGAGAATTGCTAATAAAAGAATCGATTGTAGATTTGCTTATAAATGGTAAGTCAGCGGTAATTATTAGTATTTTTTTAGCCTTAATCTTTTTAGCTGCGGCAAAACCAATTTCTAAACTTTCTACAAAACTAGCACCTGCTTTTACTACAATATCGACATAATTTGAATATTGACTATCCAAGCTGCCAATATAAATGGTCTTAGCTATTTTATTATTTTGTAAAGCCAGCAAGACTGGCTCAAAAAGAGGCTTGCCATTTACTATGACATCAGCTTTATGTGCTACCGCTTGTGATTTTGCTAGCTCATCATTTTCGCCACCTGCTAAAACCAATGCCACAATATTCACCATTTGCCTATATTAACAAAAAAAGCCGTGCGGTAATGCACGGCTTTTTAAACTAAAAACTTTTACTTATCGACTAGTTAAATTGCCATTAATAGTTAGTGTTTGACCAGCAACTACATTGACTTCTTGAATGAAGGTTCTATATCCTGGAGCAATAACTACTATTTCGTGGTTGCCAGTTGGGATATTACCAACAGTTAGGCGGTTACCAGCAGGAATTGTACCTTGCTGTTGACCATCAATAAATACTAAAGCATTAGTGATATTAGAGATAATCATAAAGTTACCAAATTGAGGAACCATAGTAAGGCTTGTAGAAACTGTTTGTCTGCTGTTGTCTGTAACTGTGAAGTTAAGAGTTTTAGATTCATAACCAGCTCTACTAAACACAACTTGGTGAACTCCAGAGCCTAATAACATTTCGGCAGTAGGAGTAGAGCCAACAACTTGGCCATCAACAGTTACTTGAACGCCTCTTGGGTTACTATCAAAGCTTACTTTACCTTCACGTCTTATTTGAGCAAGAATTGCGTTATAAGTTGCAGTTCCTCCAGCTCGCACGTCTACAGTTGCAGTAGCAGTTTCATAACCAGAGCGTTTAAATTCTACAGTATGTCTGCCAGCTGCAATATTTACTGCAAGTGGGCTGTTACCAGCGATTTGTCCATCAATATAAACCTGTGCACCACTTGGAGTAGAGCTTAGGTTTAATCTGCCATTTTGTACAATTCTGCTTAGGTTTGCAACAACAGGAATTGTGCCACCACCAGGAACATTAACAGAGCTGCTAAAATCTTGATAGCCAGATTGTCTTACACTAATAGTATGGCTTCCTGAAGTAGTGCCATAGCGAACAGGTGTATTACCAACATATTGACCATCTACATAAGCAGCTGCACCACTAGGATTTGATTGGATTCTTAGTGTGCCATATGTTGGAACAGAAGGTGGATTACCAACAATAAAGCCTATAGCATCTGTTACCCAAGAGCTCGCAGGCTTAGGAGCTACAATAATGCTTAAAGTTTGAGCAAAGCCTTGCTGACCTAAATCACTGCTTGCAAAATTAGGATCATTGTTAAAGCTAGCCAAAGTTGTAACAGCTAATGGATCTTTACTTGCAACAACAAATAATTTGTCTAAACCAGCTGGTCCATCCACTTTAAAAGTATACGGCGCATCCGGATGCGGGAAAGTCTTAACTTGACCAGCAGCTAGTAAGTTGCTTTTACCTTGAGTGTCAAAGTTATTTGGTAAGATTTGATCAATTTCTCCGTTAGAACGAATATCGAATAGATAAATATAAGCTTGCTCGCTAACTCTTACGCTAATAGATATATTTTCACCAATTGCATAACGAGGTGTTGCATTACCGCTTGGATCTTTATCGACCCAAACATCAACTGTAAAGCTAGGTGCTGCTTTAGGGTTTACTACGATTGATTGTGGACTGATAACCACACTCTCTTGAGCAAAGCTCAGACCAATAAAAATTGCGAAAACTAAAACAAGTATTTTTTTCATATTTCGCCCCTTTCAACTACTAAATTAGCATGTTTGATTCTGAGATTGTGTAGGATTAATAAATAAACCTTAATTATTCTTACTCCCCCAAACCATGCCCTAGAACATAATAACTATAAAAAGAGAAATTTACCAATTTCTCATGATTTTATTAAATAAATATTACTACTATAGATACAGGTTATACTTGATTGATGAGGAGTAAGATGAAAAATACAATAATATTGAGCTTAATTTTGATGGGTTTAAGTTTTGGCTGGGCCCAAAACCTGACTGTAGATGAGGTTTTAGACAATATGCAGCTAAAAGCAGAAGCAATAGAAGATATCCATCTTTTATTAACAGGTAAGATAATAGACCCTGATGGAACAGAAATAATTCTAGAAGTTGATATCTCTGCATTACCTAAAGAAAAAGTAACTCGAGCTGAATTTTATCAGCCCGATGCTTTAGCTGATAACTTTACTATTTTGGATAAAGATGTGGTTTATAATTATGTCTATTTAACCAACCAAGCCACGCTATTTTCAGCGAGCGACCCAGATGCCTTAGGCGGATTACTACCAGCTAGAGAGAATTCTGAAGATACAAGTTTTGATTTTAATTTGGAAAGATTGTTTGCGGGTTGGATAGCTAGTATAGATTCATACGAAGAAACAGCCGAGGGGAATATTTATAATTTACGCTTTGATAATAAAGAAGAAGATGTTGTAATTGATCATGTAAGCGTTTCTGTTTATGAGAGCTCTTGGTTGCCTACTAATATGATTTTCTTTAAAGAAGACAATTCTTTATTTACAGAACTCTACTTTGAAGACCTTATAGTTGATAATGGCTTAGATATTGAAGATTTAGTTTATATTCCTGATGATGCTGAAATAATTGATGAGCGTTAGAAGATATATCACTTCCCAAATCCTGTGGTTAATTATTGCTTTATGAGTGGGGTTTGAATCGAGGTTTTGACCTGTTTTGACCTGTTGTAGTTAATTTTGTGAACTATGCCCTTTTAGAATTCTTTTGCGAACTATTAGGGCATAGCCAATTAGCCCAATTAAAACAAAAGCAAACCATTGCAAGGCATAGCTTAAATGGTTGCCATTGCTTAATTTAGGCGGTATGAGTGCTAATGGTAGTTGTGAATTTTGCTCCGGTATTTGTTGTTCTAACTTTAGATAAAAGCCTACTAGTTCATATGGAACTTGCTTAGATAATCTTTCAATATTAGCATATGCCATTATTTTTAATTGACCTTTGGGGTCTTTTGGCAATAGCCTAGCGGTCCAGTTTGTAGCTGCTTTTTGGCTAGGATATATTTTGCCAATTACCACCACTTCATCATTAGCTGGTAGAGCGTCTTTGATAGGAGGGCTATTGTATTGTATAGGAACCCAGCCCCGTTCTACCATTATTACAAAATCATTTGTAATAAAAGGGCTTAAAATATTGTAACCAGCCTGCCCCGAGTAGCTACGTCCGCGCAATAAAACTTCATAATTTGGGTCAAATGAACCAGATATTTTGACTGGTAAATAATTTAGTCGTTCAGTATCAGATTTAAAATCATATATATTAGCCAATTCGGCTAAGCTTTTTGGATTTTGCTTCATTTTTACTAAAAGCTCTTTATTATGGTTTTTTATTTGATTTAATCGATTTAGCTGCCAAACTCCTAAACCAGAGAAAAATAGAGCGAGGCATATAACTAACAAATGGGCTGCTAGCCAACTGGGTCTTAGTAAAAACTTATACATTCTTTAAACAAAAAATGCTCTATCAACACTCATTGCTAAAAATAATAAAGCTAAATAAATCATAGAATAAAGGTAAAGGGGCAGAGCAGTTTTTTTGTCAATTTTTTTGTTGGCATTGGCAACTTGAAATAAGCTAAATACTTTTAAGGCTAAAAATATATTTAGCCCAAGAGCTGCGATAAAATAAACCAAGCTAAATTCATGCATAAAGAATGGGATTATAGTTAATACCACAGTTAAAACTGCATACATTACTATTTGAATAACAGTTGCTTTATCACCAATTACTAGAGGCGCCATAGGAATACCCACAGTAGCATATTCATCTTTAATCATTAGAGCAAGTGCCCAAAAGTGAACGGGTGTCCAAACAAAGATAATAGCAAATAAGAGCCAAGCTAATATGCTTAAATCACCAGTAACAGCAGCCCAGCCAACTAATGGTGGAATAGCGCCAGCTGCGCCACCAATTACAATATTTTGCCAAGTTGTCCGCTTTAGCCACATGGTGTAGATGATTACGTAAAAAGCAATCCCAGCCCATGAGAGCAAGGCTGCTAAAACATTTGAACTAAGAGCAATGAATAAAAAAGAAAGAACTGTCAAACTAAGAGCAAAAATTACCGCATTTTTGACAGGTATAAGGTCTGTGACTACTGGTCGTTTAGAGGTGCGCACCATTCGACCATCTATATCACGATCATAAATCATGTTATATACGCCTGCTGCGCCGGCTGACATATAGCCACCTATTAGTACGCCGATTAGAGAAATGATATTTGGTGAGCCTTTAGCTGCAATAAACATAGCCATGATTGTTGTAAATAATAATAAGCTAATTACTTTTGGTTTAGTTAGGCTTAAGTAATCACGCCAGGTGGCTTTATTTGTAGTCTTTATAGTCACTTATATTTCCTTTGTTTTGTGTTTAAAACCCAGATTGTAATTTTTACTTTTTGCATAGGCTAGTGTGTAAACCGAAAGAGTCACTAGCAGAGCAAATGCTAACACAGCAAATGCTAAATGAATGACTTGTAATACCCCTGGCGCTAATAAGGCCAAATTAAATGTACCTATAATTAACTGAATAAAATATACTCCAAGTAAGGCTCGAGCCAATCCTTCTGCTTCTTTAACTGGTTTTATTAAGCGGCTTAGACCCAAACTAACAAATAGGTATATTCCTATACTAATTGCAATTAAAGGGTGTAATAGTCTTAAACGTAAAAGAATATTTGAGTTAGGATTAAAATCAGCCCTTAGGGCTTCGCCTAAGCTTTCTGAAGGAAACATGGTATTACCCATAGCTGCAATACCACCTGTAAACATTAAAACCAACATACCTATAATGCTTACTAATAATACCGTAGCTAGTGAACCTTGTTTGGATATTTTTAAAGGCCATGGTGGAGATTTGGCTCGAGCATATACGACAGTAAGTGCTAGCATACCGACTAGAACAAGAGAATTAACCATATGGCTTGCAACCATTACGCCTCGAGCCGTAGAAACAGTCTCACCAGTTAGCTCAAATAATACAGTAGCTGCACCTAAAAGAGCCTCAATAATAATATGTAATAATGATAATAAGCCAAAAATAAATATCCCTTTATTGATTTTGCGTAGTCTAATTACTCTATAAGCAATCCAAACTGCTAACAAAAGTACAACTAATGATAAACTCCTATGGCTAAACTCAACCATAGTATCAATACGTGGATTAAGTGGTATTATTTCACCTTGGCAACTAGGCCAGTGCCGACCGCAGCCTGCACCAGAGCCTGTAACTCGAACTATTGCTCCTTGTAAAATAACGATAACGTTAGTAATTAAGGCTATCCAAGCTAGCTTGGATATTGAGATTTTTGTAAATATATTTTCTTTTTGCACCTTTTCACCCTCTTAAAATAGGCAATTATGGCTAGTATATCTTAAATGTGAAATATTTTGCAGTGTATATCAATGTTTTTTATGTTTAGTACTTAAGTCTAAAACTTATTAAAAAAAACTTTACTAGGTGATATGCTCGTTCTTATGGAAAATCTTATTGTAATGGATCATCCGCTTATTCAACATAAGCTTTCAATTCTTCGAGATAAAAATACGACGGTACGTGATTTTAGGGCTTTGAGTACAGAAATTACAATGCTTATGGCTTTTGAAGCAATGAGAGGTTTGCCGCTAGAAGATGCCGAGGTAGAAACCCCTTTGCAAGTTGCTAAAGTCAAACGCTTAGCTGGCAAAAAACTAGCAATCGTTCCAATTTTAAGAGCAGGTCTCATAATGGTAGACGGGATATTGAACTTAGTACCTAATGCTCGAGTTGGTCACATTGGCTTATACCGTGACCATGACACCCTAAAACCGGTAGAATATTATAAAAAGCTTCCCAATGATATTGCCGAGCGTGATGTCTTTGTGCTTGACCCAATGCTAGCAACAGGAGGTAGTGCCATTGCCGCCCTAGATTTTTTAAAGGCTGATGGTATTAAAAATATGAAGCTACTTTGCATCATAGGTGCACCAGAGGGTGTGGCAGCAGTTCAAAAAGCTCATCCAGATGTGTCAATTTTATTAGCGGGTCTAGATGATAAGCTTAATGAAATTGGCTATATTTTACCAGGTTTAGGCGATGCTGGGGATAGAATTTACGGAACTAAGTAGGCATTAGAGTAGGGTGTGTTGTTTAGATTGTATAATTCAAACGTTTATTTTAGGAATATTAAATGGCTAAAAAGATAATTTCAGATGAAATAAGGGATGAAATTTTAAAAATAGTTGAGACATTTAATCAAAAAGAGCTTGCTGATACAGAAAGCTCATATTCGGTGAGGTTTAGAGGACGATATCTTTACCTGGATAGGTCTACATTTGGAAGGAAAGAACCCATCTGTCGCTTAAAATATACAGGGAAAATTGATAATTGGGAATTCGCTATTTTTAGATGGAGTTCAGAAACCTATGATTCTGAAGATTGGCTCTTTCCTGGTTTTTATTTATTTGATAGAACAATCGAGAGTGCAATGAAAGTAGGGATGGTAGCTTATCCACCATAGTACTCCAGATATCAGTTATTTGTATAGGCCGAATTATGATACTGCACTAGTTATGGCATGAATGAAGTAGGTTGTAGTATAAATGAAGTGGGGATTTTTAAAGGAATTGAAAGCTAATAATATCAAATGTAAGATTATTTATTCACCTATAGCTTATCAAGTAGGTTAAACTAACAAAGATGCGTGAAGTAATTGCTCTATATACTCCTTTAATTTTAATAGCATTTATATCTGCTTTTTCGACGGTTGCTCTTTTTGTACCAAGATTGCGCAAGTTTGCAATTCGAATTAAGGCCGTTCAAGAAGGCGGAGGCCGTTTTGTTCATAGTGGACTTATGCCAAATATTGGTGGTATTGCCATTTTTACTGGCTTTATTATAGCTCTTACCCTTGCTAGTATCTTTAAACCAGCTCTTATAGATAGTTACCGAGTTGAGCTCTTAGCAATTGTGCTAGGTGCGGCCATTATGACTTTAGTTGGTTTTATTGATGATATTTGGGAAGTTCCGCCAATCCTCAGGCTTGCTTCACAAACAATGGCTGCAAGTATCTTAATAGTAAATGGTATTCAAGTAGGCTTTATTACTAACTATTTTAATCTAAACGGTCCAGAGTATTTATTCTTTAGTAACGGCCTGAGCGTTATTATTACTCTGTTATGGGTGGTGGGCTTTACCAATGCTTTTAATTTCATTGATGGTTTAGATGGTTTGTCGTCAGGCATTTCTACTATTGCTAGCTTTAGTTTACTAGCAGTGGCTGTTCAGTTTCCTGACCGCGGTGTGGCAATATTACTTTTAACTGCTTTAGCTGGTTCATCACTTGGATTTTTGCGTCATAACTTTAGCCCTGCAATTATAATAATGGGTGATTCTGGAGCTTATATGATTGGCTATGTTTTAGCTGCGGTTAGTGTTTTAGGTGCACTTAAAGTAACAGCTGTTGTCACTGTAGCTGCACCAATAATGATTTTGGCTTTGCCGGTATTAAATATTACCCAAGTGACTCTAAGAAGGCTGTCACGGGGTAGCAATCCAACAGTTGCCGCTAATGACCATTTACACGACCTTATTCGGGTACAAAGCGGCTCTAAGCAGCTCACAGTAGTTATTTTATGGATACTAGCCTTGGCACTTGGGGCTTTAGGTATGATGCTTTCTAATACTCCGGTCGTGCTAATTTATTTAACTATAGTTCTAACGGTTGTTTCTATAGCAATTGTTAGTGCCTTAAGATATTTTGAGGCAAAAAAAGAATTGCAGATAGCAGGTAATTAAAATGAAAAGAATTTGTGTTGCTTTTGGTACAAGGCCAGAAGCTGTGAAAATGGCACCAGTTATTTATGCCTTAGAAAAAGAAGAAGGCTTAGATCCAATTGTACTAGTTTCAGGTCAACACCGTGAGCAGTTAGATCAGATGTTAGATATTTTTAATCTAAAGCCAGATGCTGACTTAGAAGTAATGAAATCACGCCAGACATTAGCTGCTCTTATGGGGAGAATTGTACCAGCCGCGGCTGAAAAGCTAAAAGAATTGAACATTGATTATGTTTTAGTGCACGGTGATACCTTAACAACTTTTGCGGTGGCCCTTGCTGCCTATTTTGAAGGTATTCCAGTAGGTCATGTAGAAGCTGGCTTGCGTTCATTCAATTTAAAAGAACCTTTTCCGGAAGAAGCAAATAGACGTATGACTGATGTCATTACGGATATTGATTTACCACCTACTACTTGGGCTAAACAAAACCTATTAAATGAGGGTAAAAGCGATAAAAATATGATCGTTACTGGTAATACCGCAGTAGATGCAGTGCATTATCTGCTAGCTCGAGCCAAATTGCCTGAGCATTTACCAAAAGAAAATTTAGTATATATGACTATGCATAGGCGTGAAAATTTGTCGGTAATGCCCAAATTAGCAGAAGCTATAGCCGAGCTTGCCAAAGAAAACCCTAAATTTAATTTTGTTTATCCCGTTCATTTAAATCCTGCTGTTCGTGAAGCTGTATACCCGGCTATGCAAAATGTCAAAAATATATACTTAGAAGAACCTTTTGATATTTTGAGTTCTTTAGCCGCTCAAAAACAAGCTTCGTTAATTATTACTGATTCTGGTGGAATACAAGAAGAAGGTACTGCCTTGGGTGTGCCTGTTGTGGTACTACGTAATGTGACTGAAAGACCAGAAGGGGTAACTGTTGGGGCTTTAAAACTTGCTGGTAATGAAGCAGCAGAGGTTAAAGCAATAATAAATGAATTATTAAAAAATAAAGATAAGCGTGATGCCATGCGTGTGAAAACCAATCCATATGGTGATGGCAAAGCTGGCGAGAGAATTGCTAAGGCTATTGCATGGCGGTTTGGTTTAGCCGATAGGCCTAAGGATTGGGTGTAAATTTGCTTAGCTCAATGGCTGCTGTATTTAAAACCATATTAGCACTTTGCCTATAATACCTTTTGTGAAACTGTAGGAAATATAGTTTTTGACTATCTAGATTGAAGTTTTAGATATCTGTTTGACGATTTCTAGTTAGCTTTTATATTTTAACTTCAGGTTTATAGACCTCTAATAAAAAAAATATATATAGCTATTAGAATAGGAATAGCATTTAAACTATTCTGGAGAGTTAATATTCTTTTGGGAATTAGTGATATTTAAGGCTAAGAATAAAAATAGGG
>CAMZLP010000039.1 GCA_947311535.1 uncultured Deinococcota bacterium
GCTAAGAAAGCTTCTATTAATTGGGGTATTGAGCCTGATTTACCTGTTCTTTTTTGATATTTAATTCCGAACTCAGGTTTTATTATCTTCTTTCCAATTGGAGTTGTCTAGTTTTTGGGGTCCACTTCTGTCCACTTCTCCCAAGGACTTGCATTAGTCGCTTCAATTAATTCTGCCAATGAACCAATATGATCAGGGTGCGCATGTGTGATTAAAATACGCTTTATATCTTTTAGCTCAAAGCCTAATCGCCCTAATAGTTTTTCAATCTTTTTAGAATTATTCTTTAGACCAGTATCAACTAAACTAAGGCCATCAGTTCCTTCGATGCAAAAGGCATTACTATAGCCGAGTTTTAAACTGTGGATCTTATTGTTCATTTATGACGACCTTTCAAATAAGATTATATCAACAAGTTGGGTAGCAAAAAAAACAGCATTGCTAAATTAATATCAATGCTGTTTAAGTTTGCTAAAAATTCTTATTTAATCAAATTAAATTCTCGAGCCAAATCAATATCATCTTCTTTTAGTTTGTTCATGCGCTGTCTATAAGATAAAAATTCAATGACAATTGCAATTAAATTAATAATATAAATTGCACCCAAGACAAAATAATCCAAGCGTAAGCTTAAACCATTAATTGCAAAACCTAAACCAAAAAATCGTGAGATTGCATCTAGGCCAAATATTGCCCAAGGCAATAGTAATAATATGCCCCACATCTCATCAGCCATACCACTACCAGGTACTAAAAATGAAAGTATGTTGTAGATAAAAGACCTAGGTGCGTTTCTGGCCATGCGTGGGCGCGGCCAAAGTATCCAAACTAAGCTAAGGAGTGTATAGATTGCAAATAAAGCTAATATTACTTTCCAGAGAATTGGGTTTAAGCCAAAAGGATTGGCATTTAATAAATATGTACTAGTAAAGGTTTTGGCAACTGCATCTTGCCAACTGCCGCTTAAGGCTGCTTGAAAATCTTCATTAGTTGGTACTGATAATATAGGCTTGCCAGCTAAAAAGTCTTTTTGGAAATCAAAACCTTCTACCTCCTGACCAGAATTAAATAAAGCTTCTGGTAAGTTTTTAGCATGTTTTAGGGTTTCTACAAAAAGATTGTTGTCGCCAGTTAAGATTGCCAAATTATTTAAAGCCTGAGGATATTCTCCAGCTGCTCTATAGTACTTTTCAGCGTCGTTAGCTTGATTATTAGCTTGTGCTGTGTAAGCTTTAATAAAATTGCCTTGTTGAGTTGATAAGTTTGTACTATTTACAAAGCTCTGTATACTTGCATTTGCATAGCTACCAGAACCAATGGCTTTTGGTAAATTACCAGCTTTATCATTCCAAGTGCCTAGCCCAGCCAATAAAACTGTTGAAGCTAAGATTAAAGCCAAAACAAGTTTCTCGGTGGTGCTATAGTAGCGAATGGCAAATAATCTGGCAATAGGGCTGGGTTTTTTGCCAGATTCACGCTTGCGATTTAAAATAACAGACTGTGGTCGCCAGTATTTAAATAGTAATACTAAGTGCAATGCCAAAGTAGATAGCAAAGTAGCTAAAGCTGCATACCAAGCTACATTTGCCAAAGAAGCAAATATTTTATCTAAAATATTACTGACAGTTGTCTTATTGCTAGATTTTGCAATCTTACGCCAATTATTAGCTTCATCTTTATTGCCATTTTTCTTTAATAAGTCAGCATAGCTAACTAGCGAAGCTCTAACATCTGGATTATTAGGGCTAAGAAAATATTTTACTTGCTCAGCTAAAACTGCTGCTTTAGTTAAATTTCCTTGAGCTACAGCCGTATTGAGAGCTTTGACCGGGAAGTTGTAGCTTTCATGCAAATCCATATTAGTTAGTAACCTTGGGTCATAACCTCTGGCAGCAAAATCTCCGAGTGCTTTGCTAAATGATTTAGTTGATAGGGCATTTTGCCCTGAGTCTAATAGATGACGGCTTATTCCAGCTGCATCATAAAAGCTATTTGTTGTAGCAATAGCATTGTTATATAAACTTTTGGCTTCTACGGAGTCTGAATTAGCTTGGGCGGCCTTTAGGTATAACCATGGATTTGTAGGGTCTTGAGTTAGTCGTGCAGCTGGGTTAGCTACATTGGCTTCATTTTCTAACCAGCTATATAAACTAGGATTACTATTAAAATGTGCCGCTCTATCAAGAGTATTAGCACTTAAAATAAAGTTTTCGGTATTACCATCGTCTATTTTTACATCTATAGAAATATCATTGGTATTTTCACTAAGAGAAATAATTTGCCCTGATAAAAGCCAACGAGCAAGGATTTTTCCAGTTTTACTATCAATTCTTAGTAGGCTATTACCATGCCCTAAATATACTAGGTTTTCTTGCTGGATTATATCTGGGCTAGTTTCGCCACTGTCTTTTGCAAAATCCAAGTTCCAAATTGTATTATTGCTTTGTTTTGCAAGTAAATTTGAATCAATAATTGAAAAATCAATAGGAGCATTACTTAAAGGGGCAAAAACTTGGCTTTCACTAACTTCTGGAACTTCTGTTTCAGTTTGCGCTGCTTGAGCCTCAGGCTCAGTAGTATTTTCGGTATTGTTTTCAGTATTGTCTTCAAGATTATTAGCTATTTCGCCATCGGTATTTCCTTCGATATTATTTGTAATAGCAGTTTCTTCAGTAGTTTCTTGATTTGTTGAGATACTTTGCTCGCTGGTTACTGTACTGGTATTTTCGGCAGTATTATTGTTTGTATCTGCTTCTAACAGAGCTTCGGTAGTGTTTGACTCATCATCTGTTAGATTTTCTTCTGGCGTATTTTGTGTTGAGGTAGTTGTTTCAGTAATTTCACTAGCTTGAGTGTTTATACTTGTTTCTTGTGTAATTGCAGATTCTACAGTTTCAGTGCTAGCTTCGGCAGCTGTAATTTCATCAGCTTCTGTGCTTGCTTCCTCTGTGTTTGTAGTTTCAGTAAGTTCAGTAACTGGCTCTTCTGTTGCGGGCTCTTGGGTTGTAGAGACTTCGGTAGTTTCTGTACTTATTACAGTTAAGTTAGTAGAATTATCAATATTTTCTATACTGACTGATGTTTCTTCAATAATATTATCTACACTAGTATTAAGTGCTTGACTGCTATCAGCAGATTCTTCAATATTAGCAGTTGTTTGAGTGTCTGTATTTTCATTGCTAGTACTTGCTTCTGAATTATCAGTTAGTATAGTATCTGTAGCTTCGTTAGTAAGCTCAGTATCATTTACTGTTGTAGTTGCAACTGCTTCCGTTTCGGTACTATCTGGCTCGCTAGTTAGCAGAGGCATAACAGATACCTGCATGGCAGTATCTAAGCCATTACCAGATAAATTAATGGCCCAGTTGCCACCCTCATCTAAATTTAGAGCATAGTCTAGGTAGCCATCTTTAGTATCTATAGTTTGGCTAATAACTTGCCCTGATGGGCTATTGAGAACTAATTTATAAGATCCGTCTGATAAATTAGAGGCGGTTAGTTTTAGCTCATCACCTTGAGCTAAAATCACAGAATTAATAGTGATATTAGGCACAGTGCCATTTTGCATAAAGGCAAATGGCATAGCTATTAGGATAAATAATATTAATAATTTACGCATTGAGGTCCTCCCAAAACAATGCTCTATTATACTTTATATAAAACCCTAATGATTGCCCAACTACACAAGCATGTAAAAATTATCCTTGTGGACTTTGATTACTTGCTATTATAGTTGAAGAATGTCTGACCTTTGGCAACAACTGACCACTGATTTTCCAACTGAAGCTATTGAATGGAGAATAATAAGAATTTCTGAAGATAATAGCCAAGCTCAAGTAAAAGCCCAGCTATACTATCAAGCGGTTATAGATAGGCTTAATCAAATTGGGGAGACTAACTGGTCTAACCGTTATATGACAATTTTAGATAATGCAATTATTGCTGAGATTGAGATAAATAATACGGTAAAAAGCCACGTATCTTCTTTAATTAATCCGATATTGGATAGCACAATAATAGCCCAAGATGCTTTTGTACAAGCTGCTGAAGGTTTTGGGATAAAAGCAACTGTCGAGCAAAAAGAATACTGGGTTGATTATGATTCTGTGACAAAGATGATAATTTTTGAGCCTGATATAGTAATAAATAAAATAGAACCCCTTAAGCCTGTACAAATTACAGAAGCCAAGTCAGAGACAAAAGAGGTAATTGATCGTTTGGTTGAACGTTTAGGTAGTGAAGGTTTAGGTTTAGAAGCAGCTAAGTTATTAACTGAACATGGTGGTTATGGTGAAAATGGTGATAGTGCAAAACAATTATATGGAAAGTTACGTGCTCTACTCTTGGCAAAGAGTGTTGCTACGGAGAGATAAGCTATGATTAAAGTAGTAGCGATTGGAGATGTTCATGGTCAGTGGGCTGCAGTTTGGCAAGTGTTAAAAGCTGCCACCGCGGCAAACAACAAGCTCGAGCCTAGCTCGGCGGTAAAAGAAGGTCGTTTTAGGGTAGTTTTTATGGGTGACTTAGTTCATTATAAAGACAAAAATGCCTACGCCCAAGCAATTAACGAAGAACCCTATGATCCTAATAATCCAATACATTTAAAAAGAGCAGCCAAGGCTCAAATTAGAGAGCTTTATCGTTTTAAAGACTATGTTGATGCTGCAAATGGAAATGTTGAAATTATTTTAGGTAATCATGATGAATCAGCTCTTGATCACAAATATGAGCTTGCCACTCGCGGTGGCCTAAAGCACAATGAATTTAATGAAAAAAGAGGCGGCATACCGCTACCAAGTGATTTAAAAGAGTGGATGAGTAGCTTTAAGCGAGAAATAATTATCCACGGTGTGCAATTTGCTCATGCTGGTCCAACCGTTGGTTTAATGCAATTTGATGATTTCTTTTACCATGATACAAATACCAAAAAATGGTGGTATACCAAACCAGAATTATTGATGCAAACAGGTAACCGTTTTGGAATATATGGCCACACTGTAATGAAGGAGGGCATTTATATTGACAAAGAGCACCATTTTGCCATGATAGATGCGCTCGAGCACAGTCAATTTTTAGAGATGATACTAGATGACGACCGACTTGATTACCGGGTTATGCAGTTTAAATCTACCAGAGCTTATCGCAGTGATTAGCCCAAGAGGCTAGAATTAAGATTTGGGGATAAGGAATTAAGTAAATAAACTTTCTCCCTTATCCTTTTTCTTTTTCTCTATTTTCCTTAATTGCAAACCAAAAATTCAGTTAAATCCAAATCTTTTTTATTAGCAATTATCTTGCAATTATTCCCAGAAGCCAAGTTAAGAGCAGCAATATAGCTTAGTTCAGGCGTAGCAAAAGAGCTGCCTTTGTAGCTGATATTAGTTTTTGAAATGCCATCATTCATAAATTCTAAAATAAAATCACCACCTGCTAACAATACATTGCCAGTATTGGCATAATTTGCTTTTTTATTGCTGGCTAAATCTAAGGCGGTAACACTAACTACATTGGGGTAGGCAGCTGGATAGGTAGAAAAGTCATTTCCAAAATTTCCGGCCGAGGCCACAAAGACCACATCTTTTTGGTTCTTTAAGCTGATATAGAGCGGGTCTTGCAAAGGGTTTATAGCAGTAGTTAGTTTTAAAATAAGCTCTGGTAAAACTACGTTTTGACCATAAATGTCTAAGTCAATTTTAGCTGCTAAGGCTGCTTTATTTTTTGTATAAATAGCTTGGGCATATTCTTCTATGCTTTTATATTGCTCAACATGGGCAACATAATCGTTCCAGACACTGCAAGGCACAATTGCAAAGCTCATGTTTACTACTATATTTTTATATCCCTCAAGGCGTAAATTACTAATTGAGGCTTCTAGGCGTTTAGCAATACTGCTGCTTTGGGCATTATTAAAGTCTAAGGCTTCTATGGCTATATTGTTACCATTGGGATGATTCCAATAGGCTCGAGCCCCCTCGATTTCTAAGAGGTTATAGCGTATAAACTGGTAATCGCTAGCAGCTAAGAGTAAATTTATCTGATTTAAAACAACATCACCATGAATAGGCCAAGTCTTAGAATCATTGCTATCAAATAGATCAACAATAATATCTTTAGAAATATTAAAACCCTCAACATTGCTAGATGCCCCAGCAAAGTCATCGACTACAATGATTGCCACATTTTCACTAATATTTTTTAGCTTAGCTAATTGAGAGTTTAAGGCCAAAGAGTGCTCATAGGCACTAATTGCAGTAGAGCTAGCACCAAATCCTGCGGACGTACCAGAAAATGCATAAGGCTGAGGTTGGGCATAAGGCGTACAATTACCTAAGCTTTGCTTTAATAACTCATCACCTTCTAAATCTTTCAATTCATTTAAGGCTAAATTCAAATTGATTTTAATATCATCAGCTATCTTCACCTGTGAATCGATACTCAGAGAATCGCTTGAAGCATCTATATTGCCAATACTAGTATCAACTACATCAACGGTTTTGCCTTGGCCAAAATCAAGAACTTTATCTACCGTAGGAGTACAAGCGGCTATTGATAAGCTAAAAGTTATTATAAGTACTAATTTCAATATCTTGTTAAAAGGCTTATTATTCATATTTATAGTTTAAACCATAGCTGTTAAAACTACGTCAAAAATGAAGAACTAATATCTAAAGGCTTGTTATATCGCTTTAATCGAAATAGAATTCATATACTTTTTTAAGTCAGTGATATATTTAATAGCCCGATTTTTTTCATAAAGCTTCAGGGCTTCATTAAGAACTATTTTGGCTTTGCTTTTTTCATTTAAGGAATAATAGCTTTCACCCAATGCATATTTGCACAGTGCAATCCAGAGCTCGTTATTCTCTTTCTCGGCAATAATCAAGGCATTATGACGGTTTTCTATTGATTTATTATATTCACCTAAATCTTGTAAAGATTGACCCAGATTATATACAGCAAAGAATTCTCTTTTACTGAGTTCGTTTTCGCTTAAAAGAGATTTTTTGTTTAAGCGTCTAGTAGCAGCTAAAGCATCTTCAAAATAAAGCTTAGCTTGTCTATGATTTCCCTTTAAGCCCTCCACAAAACCTTGTTGCTCCAAAATAGTAGCAAGACTCAAATCATCTTTAGATTCTTTGGCTGTTTTTAGAGCTTTAATAAAATAGTTATTAGCTTCTTTATTTTCCTGATAGAAAAGTATTATGCCAATGGCATTTAAAAATATCGCTTCTCTAGCTTTGTTTTCTGATAATTTTGCAAATGCTAGGGCTTTTTTATAAACATTTAGGGCTTTTTTATTGTCGCCCAAATAATTTGTATATGTATCGCCTAGTTTACCTAGTAAGTCATGAGTTGATTCATAATCTTCTTTAGTTTTGGCTATATTGATTGCTTTTTTTAGTAAAGCAATCGACCTAGTATTATGCCCTCTGGCAGTAAAATAATTGCCATCAGAAACCAGCAGTTGCATTATTGACAGGGTTTCAGTGGCTTTGGCAGACTCGGCAGCTGCAATAATGTTATCTAACTCGGTATCGAGCAGTTCAGGCTCATCTTTATGGTTTTTTAGATAGCCCAAGCAGGCATTTACAAAAGTCTTATTACGAATATTATTAATATATTTTAAATAACTAAAGCTCAAATTATGAACTTTGTAGGATATGTTATCACTACCTGCTGTTGTCATACGCTCGAGCAGACCCCGTTTAAGTAGTTCATAAAGAGCATCTTCTACGATTTTCATATCTCTATCAATTAAATAAGAAATTAATTCTGACGTGCTACTCAGGCTTGCCAAAGCACCAAAAGCCAAAAACACCTCATAAGCATATTCGTCTAAGGCCTCCATGCTAACTTTTAATAGGGCAGACATGCTATCTGGGCCATCTGCTAATTCTGTAGGAATACGCAAATCAAGTGGGGCAGCTTTAATGCGTCGGATTAGTTTGCTGCTAGATATTTTTTCTCTTTTAATAGTGCTGGCTGCAATCTTTAAGGCAAAAGCGTGATCACCTAAATATTCAGATAAGCCGTCGGCTTTAGCTAGTTTTCTGCCAGCATAAAAATTTGCTAATTCTATAGCATCTTCTCGTTTTAAATTATTTAGGCTTATTCTAGTTATTTTTGGATAGCGTTGCCGAGAGCTTGCCAAAATAGCTAGCTTTTCTGGCATTAGCTCCATTATTTTACTCAGGCTATAAGCATTCCAAACATCGTCTAGTATTAATAAGCCTATTTGATTTTCTTTAAAAGTTTTTGCTATTTTTTCTTTTAAATCTTTATCGTTTAGGTTTTGACTAGTAACTTTAAATGCCTGTAAAATTGAGGCTAGGGCAGTCTGGAAATCAGCGTTACCAAGCTCGAGCCAAAGCAGTTTATTATTCTTTAAATAATCTTGGGCAACTGTTGCTACTAAGGCGGTTTTACCACTACCCCCAAAACCCTGAAGCAAAAGCCGCTTTTCTTTTTTTAGTTGTTTCTTTAATTCGGCTAATTCATCAGCCCTGCCAATTAGTTTTTCGGGTAAATGGGGTATATCTTCAGCCTTTTTTATTATTATTGCCAAGTTCAGTTGATTAGCACCGTGCTCTATTTCTTTTAGCAATTCCAAAGTTTCTTCTGAGGGTTCAAGCCCCATTTCTTTTTGTAAGACTTGGCGTAGAGTCTCAAACTGACTTAGGGCATTTTCGCTATTTCCTAATTTATTTTCAAGCTGCATTATACTGCGATGGATTGTTTCGTTTAGTGGGTCTTGAGTTATTATTTCTTTGGCTAATTCTAGGGCTTCTTGGTATTTTTTATTTTCTTCTAATTTACTCAGATAGCTATTTAAGGCGTGTTGATATAGTTCTTTGGTTTTGATTCGGCTTAGCTCGAGCCAAGCATTAAACTCATCAGAGCCTTTTATCTCGAAAGTTTCTAAAAACTCACCCTCATATATTTTAACAGCCTGTTGATATTTTTCATTAGCAATTAGCTCTTCAAATTCTACTAAGTCTGTATTAGCTCTAATTTCCAATGATTCTCCATCTAAAAACCAATCTTCAGAGCCCTCTAGCTGCCTAATACTATGTATTGCTTGGCGCAAATTATTTAATTTGCCAATTCCCCATAAAATTTCGGCCATATGCTCACGTGAAATAGCTTTATTCTCGATAGCTAAATAAGCCAACAAAGCCAATGATTTTTTAGGGATTTTTTTTAAAGGCTTTTTTTGCCAAAAGACGCTTGCCTTACCTAACAATTTAATATATAGCTTTGCCATGTAAGAGTATTCTAACCAATCTTTATGAATATAAAATCTCTTGGTTTTACCAAAAACACTAGTCAACTTGCAAATTGCTAAGAATTGTCTTAATTCTTTTTATTTTCTTACCCTAATAGCTGGTATATTCAACTTTTTAGCAGGATTTGTTGTTTCAAAAGTGACAAACGCATCTGGGTTTATAGCATGAACTATTTTTCTAACTTTGGGGATTTTTCTGCGAGGTACAACACTGAAGCTAATCCTAACTTTACCATTACGACCTTCAGCGTTTACTACTGTTACAAAAAAACCTTCTGCTCTTAGGGCATCAGCAACCTGTGCTGTGTTAACTGGTGCGACAATTCTAAACATCACATGCCCAACAGCTATCCAGCGTTCAATTGTGGCACCAATCATTGTTCCGGCTGCAAAACCACCAGCATAAGCAATGTATTTAATAGGGCTATCTAAGTCTTTTAAGACTTGGGCAGCAGCAATTAGCCAGATTAACGATTCCAAAAACCCAAAGATGCCAGCTAGCCTACGCTTGCCTCTTATGACCATGCTAATACGGAGTATTCCTATGGAAACATCAAGAATCCGTAGTAAAAAAATAGTAACAGCAGCAATTAATAATGAAGTCATAACGCCAAAGATTAGAGCAATAAAAGATGAGAATTATTAGCATTTTTGAATGATTGATAAAACCGGCGTTTGAATATGGAAATATTTAATATTAAACAGGAATTCATTATCTATTGTTAGTCTATAGATTGTTATTTAAGTTAGATATAAAAAGCTCTGCTATAAAGGATGTTATTTGCGTCCTAGACGCTAAAAATATCAATTCTGCTTGCTTATTATTAGTAGTCTATGCTAAGATTCGAAGTTGCTGCCAAGTAGTGGCTAGCTTGCGCTGGATTTATTCCAGTAATCCTTAAAAGGAAGGAGAACGACGCAAATAATGCATACTTATGATTTAAATGTTATTTTGGACCCAAACCTAAATGAAACCCAAATCCAAACTGAGAAGACTGCAATAGAAGCACAAATAGAACGTGTAGAAGGCAAGATTATCAGTACCGATGAGTGGGGAATGAAGCGTTTGGCTTATGAGATTCGTAAAAATCGCAACGGTTATTATATTATCTACAAGCTCGAGCTAAATCAAGGAGCTCCACAGGCTATAGAAACCGTTTTGCGACAACGTGATAATGTAATGCGTGCTATATCTGTTAGGCATAGACCTGAATGGCATACTCGCAAAGCAAAATCACAAAGCTCGGCTGCAAATTAAGACTAGAATTAAGAAACGCTCAAGATTGAGACGAAAGGAAGAAAAAAATGGCACGAGGATTAAATAGAATTTTATTAGTGGGAACCCTTACAAAAGAACCTGAACTTAGATATACACCTAGCGGACTAGCTATATTAGAAATAAATGTAGCTGGCAATGATCATGTAGTTGGTGATGATAATCAGGCAAGAGAACTTGCTTGGTATCATAGAGCTACTGTTTTTGGCAAGGCTGCCGAAAATTTGGCTAACCAACTATCAGCTGAAACTGCTGTATTTATTGATGGCGTATTAAATTATCATAGTTGGGAAAACCAAGAAGGTCAGCGTCGTAGTTCACTTGATGTAAAAGCAATTCGAGTAGAAGTATTAACTTTAGAAACTCGAAAAGGTGAATCAACGGTTGTTGATAGTAGGGGGCAGCATAGAATCAAAAATGCCCTTAATGAAGTAACTTTAATAGGTAATCTAACTCGTGATTCCGAGCTACGGTATACCCCAAGTGGTAGTGCTGTTACCCGTTTTTCTATTGCTGTTAACGAGCGTTTTCGTGACCGCAATGGCCAAGACCAAGAACGTACACATTATGTTGATATAAATGTTTGGCGAGAGTTAGCCGAAGTATCAGCAGAATTGAAAAAGGGAGACCCAGTTTTTGTAGTGGGTCGCTTGGTTAACGATTCTTGGCAAGATAAAGAAGGAAATAGAAGATATGCAACGCGAGTTGAAGGTTCACGCGTTGAATTTCTGACCCGTGGTTCTAACAGCGGTGGAGTTGGAACCCAAGCTCAAGAGGCAAGTAGTAGTAGCCCTACTGCAAAACCAAAAGAGGTTGTCCAGACGAGTCAGCTTGATATTGATGAAGAGTTTCCACCAGAAGAGGATTTACCCTTTTAAATGGCAAGAGATGGAAAAAGAGATAATAAACGTCGCTTTCGTAGAGCCCGTAGACCAAAGGTCTGCCAATTCTGCAAAGGTGATTTAGAAGTGACAAACTATCATGATGAAAAAATGCTTAGGCGTTTTATTTCTGATACCGCAAAAATATTACCGCGTCGTCGCACCGGAGTTTGTGCTAAACATCAGCGCAGGCTTGCCACTACAATTAAACGTGCACGAAATTTAGCAATTATCCCTATTACAAGGCAATTGGTAAGAAAATGAATTTGATTTTACTCGAGCCTATTGATAAGTTAGGTGAAGCTGGCGAAATTATCAAAGTTAAAGATGGCTATGCTCGCAATTACTTAATTCCTCAAGGTTATGCCCTAGTGGCTACCAAAGCTAATCAAGCAGAATTAAATGCTAGGCTTATGCAACGTGCCAAAGAATTAGCTGAGCGCAAAGGTGATGCTGAGAGACTTAAAGAATTACTATTTGAAAAAACTGTGGAAATCAAAGTTAATGCAGGTGAAGAGCGTATTTATGGTTCTGTTGGTAACCGTGATATAGCTGAAGCACTAAAAGAAAGCTTTGATGTAGCAGTTGACCGTCGTAAAATTATTTTGCCACATGCAATTAAAACCCTTGGCGAATATACTGTGGTTTATAAGCCACACCCAGAAGTACCTATTGATCTAAATGTAGTAATTAGTGCATTAGAAGAAGTCTAAAAGCTAAAAACTTATAGAAAGAGCGAGGTTTAGGCCTTGCTCTTTTTTATAGGTATTTTGCAGCATGTTTATCTAATAACCAAAACAAATTGCCGTCAGGGGGTCTTACTAAATTAGCAGGCAATGCTAAATCTTTTTTTAAGATATCCTCAACAGCTTTTGCCTTGCTTTCTCCGCTTGCTAAAAATACTATGTTTCTGGCATTATTCAATAATTTAAGTGTAAAGCTGATTCTGGTTTTGGGTAATTTTGGCGAATCATGAATTGCCTCAATATAATAATCTGAATTAATAACTTGGCTATTGGGGAAAATAGAAGCAGTATGACCATCAGGGCCTATGCCTAAAAAAATAGCATCAAGTTCTAGGTTTTTATTTAATCTTGCTATGGTTTTTTCATATAAAAATGCAGATTCTTGAGCACTGATGCCTAAGCTTTGTATTGGGTGGATATTTTGATTAGGGATATCGATATTTTTTAGCAAGGAATCATAAGCTAAAAAGAAATTACTATTGCTGGCAGTTGGTGGGACATAGCGCTCATCAGAAAATAAAATATGGATTTTAGCCCAATCTAAATTATATTTAGAAAGATGTTGGTGCATTTGCTTTGGTGTGCCTCCACCTGCTAAGGCTACATTAAATTGACCAAGATTCTCGACAAAATAATTTGCATATTCCTCAAACATTTTGGCGGCTTCTACGGCAGCACTTTCATCGCTTTCTAGTATTCTTATTTCTTTAAACATTTTTTCCTTTACTAGGGGAGAGCTAGCTTATTATAATAAAGCTTTTTGGGGTTTTGATATGAGCCTTCAATATAATATCACTATTTTTGGATAATTCCACTAAATTACTGTCTAAACCCAGAGCTAGTAAGTGTTTTTTGATTTTATTTGCTTCTGGGTGCAATAATTCTAATTTTACTAAAGAATAGTTTTTCTCTGGCATTGCCCTAGAAACATGTTCTTGGCTATGCCATTGAATAATATAAGGAACTATTCCAGAATAGAATAAGGAGCCATCATTACTAAAGCCAAATTGCCAACTTAAATTTCCTCTACGCATGGCTTTGGCAGTACCTATATCTGCTATTGCTTGTTTTTTTAAGCTAGCAAAATCTGTAGTTCTAGCAACCCAGGTTATTAATCTGGGTTTTTCTTTGATTTTTTGCTGCAATTCTTCTGAGTCTAAATTAAACCATCTGGGCATATTGGGTTTTTTGCCATTTGGGTCCAAGGCTATTATTTCTAAATAGCTATCATTGTCTAATTTTAATACCGAATTATGAGTGCCCATAGCTGGGTGTTGTCCTCCGTGGCTAGGCTCGAGCCCATAGACATCATAGAGATAACTTTGACCCTGCTCGAGGCTAGCAGCAGCAATAACTAAATGATCAAGTTTTATGGTTTCCATGTTTATAATTATAACAATTTATATTCTGGGGACTAGTTTAGCCAAATAAAAACCCCCATTTTTTAAAATGGGGGAACCATGGAGCGAAAGACGAGACTCGAACTCGCGACAGCCACCTTGGCAAGGTGGTGCTCTACCAACTGAGCTACTTTCGCA
>CAMZLP010000040.1 GCA_947311535.1 uncultured Deinococcota bacterium
CCTCCTCCTCCTTCTCCTTCTCCTCCTTCTCCTCCTCCCTCTTCTTCTTCGCTTCCCCCACTCCCCTCCATTCACCTCCAGCCTTTTCCACACACCCTCCCATCAGCACACCAACACCCTCGGATAACTTTTAAAGGTTTCTTGTACTTTAAACGCAATAAAAGTGTGTTCTCAAGAACCTGCCAACCTGTTACTGGATGAAAGATGGCTTTGCAGAGGTTAAAAGGCTCTTCAATCTTAGTATCCATTGCTCGGTACCCAATTTGTTATAATGGATTTCACTAAGTTGTTTTTGATTAAATAGTTGGTTTGGTGTTATTCGTTTAAATCCAAATGATGTTTTTTCTTTTTTTGATAGAGATATGATGCATGTATAAGTTGTCGCATCCTGAAACACTAACTCGGCACCAAAATGAACGAGCTCAGCTACTGCAGTATTTTCTGTTAGAAATTTTCTTATGCCCTTACCAAAATTAGCAATTAAAAATTTGTGTGGCATAATATAAGAAGCAACACCATTCTTGTTTAAGAGGTAAAACGCCCTTTCCAAAAATAATATGTATATATCATAATTGCCAGTAGCAGAAATATAATTGTCCTCATAGTACTGGGTCAATTCTGGGTATGCATCCTTTAATCCTTGTATTCGTAAATACGGCGGATTCCCAATCACCACATCAAAACCACCCTTGTATTCTTCTCGAAATGCAACTGCCCCAGACACGATAAAATTATTGATAATTTTCTGCAGTTCTTTTGATTCGGGTAATTCGTGTTTTTTGCGGTTGTGCAAGATGTACTCAAGGGTATTTTCAAGGTAGCTGTCTTTGGGTTGGTAGCCAGTTTTTTGTGATTGTGTTGCTTCTTGCCAATCATCAAGTTCTGCCCTAAAAAACTTTTGTGACCACAGCGGTGTTCCAAGGGGTTTAAACCCCTTGGATTGGTAGAGGTAAGAGCTTTTTCCCTTTATGGTTTTTACAATTGTTGATAACTCTTCATATTCGCAGACTAAAACCATATGAACGTGGTCTTTGCAGATATTGTAGGCTAAACAGTTGTAGTCTTGCTCTTTTATGATTTGGCTAATGATTTTTGTTAACTCAATTTCATGCTGTAAATCAAGCTCGGTTGGTTCACCTTGGGTTACATTATACTCGAGCATTCTTTCTGATGTACGGCTGTTATGTGTTGTTAAAACAATATGAAATGCTTGCTTATCTTTAAGAGTAAATATATTGGGAAACTCTTTTTGCCAATTAAATGCTTTTTCTCCTGCTACTTCTGGGTCACTAATTAAAGAATTACCGCACTTTAAGTTATCGCTTAGCGTGGTCAATTTGCGCCCTTTTTTTGCAGTATGTAGCCAAAGAGAGAGTTTGGCTATTTCGACACTCTCCTCGTTAATATCTACACCATATAGATTATTTTCAAGAATATCTGTCACAACGTATGGCATAACAATGCCACCCCGTATTTTTGCTTGTAGCTCATCAATAAAACTATGCTCAGTAGTTAAAAAATCTAAGGCTTGAACTAAAAATGCACCACTGCCACATGCAGGGTCACAAATGCTTAGCTTTAGTAACCATTCACGATATTCATCAATTTTTGATTGGAGTATTTTTAAGGTAGTCTTTCTTCTACCCTTGCCACCTTTCTCATAATCATCTTCTTGAATACCAAGCTCGTCTTTTTTCTCTGCACAAAGTTTGCCGACAGTATTATCAACGATGTATTTAGTGATGTATTTTGGGGTATAAAAAACTCCATCTTTTTTGCGTTTGCTTTTGCTTTTATCAATTTCTATACCTTGTATTTTTGCCTGAATGTTCTCTATATCGGTTAATGAATGCTCAAAAATATGCCCTAAAATATTTACGCTAACTTCGCTTTCAAAGTCGTAATCACTTAACTTGAGCGTATGAGAGTAGAGAAGTTGGTCATCTATTTCAATGCTATCAAGTACATTATCTTTGGCAAACAAACCACCATTGTAAGAAAATATCTCATATTTCTTACCTACGTGCCCAGTATTTAGATAGCCAAAATACTTTTTAAAGCGACTATATAAGGTTGCATAAGCATCGTATTCATCTTTAAGTTCTGTCCATTGTCTCAAAATTTCTCGTATTGAATTTGGCGGTAGTAAGCCGCGATCTTCGGCAAAAAATATAAATAGGAAACGGTCTAGTAGCTTTTGGGTCTTTTTAAAGAGCAATATTTTATCGTGTTGTGGATTATTCTTTTCAATGTTATCAAAAATTTCATTTCTAAATTGAGAGTAATCTTTATAAAGCTTTTCGCTTATTATTTCCTCATGAGTTAGTGATTCTTCTTTTATTTGTTTAGGAACATTTTTTAGTAAGCTATTAGCAGATAAGCATAGCCAGAGTAGTTTGAATTCTGCTTTGTTTAGTTGGAATAAATTAAATTCTTCAAAATCTACAGCATTATCGATATAAAATCTTAATTTTTCAAAATTGGAGGTAATAACATAAGTGCATTCAGGCTGATTGTTTTTATATCCAAAAGCTTGAGCTTCAACTTTGCTAAGGTCAACGGTATTTGTACCTTTTAGTTCAATTACTGCAATTGCTTTATTTTTGTACAGAATTGCCCCATCAGTCTTTTTTGTCCCCTTTAGATTTTTCAATTCTGTTGTTAAGTTGAAATTGCTTTCCGGATTTAATTTATAGCCAAGTATTGCTACAAATAAATCACGCAAAAAGCCTTCTTGATATTGCTCTTCTTTAGAATTCCTGATATTTTCTTGTATTCCTGAGTTGTGGAAGTGTTTAATAAACTTATTCCAAGCTAGATTTATCTCTTCTTGATTTAATGTGTTTAAATATTTGTTTAATACCGATTTCTGAAATAGACTCATGAGATATTAAAAATACCACCTCTCTTTTACAAGTATACAATACTTTTTTTTACTTTCATTGGATATTTCAAGGGGTTTTAACTGCAATGACAGGGTCATATTATTATAGCTTTTGGCTCTTTCATTAGATAGTCCAAGGGGTTTAAACCCCTTGGATTGGCAGGGTTTTGGCAATTAGATGTGCTTGACAAATTAAAAGGAGAAAAGTTTAAACTTTTCTCCTTTTTGAAAATTTAAAATTCTAAGAAATTGCTTCTATACTAGCCTTAGTAAACTCAGCAGTACCAGCATTACCACCTAGGTCTTTTGTTGGATTGCTAGCAAGTGCTGATTGAACAGCTTTTTCTATGGTCAGGGCTGCATCATTTTCATTTAAGCCATGTCTTAGCATCATTGCTGCCGAGAGCATAGTACCAACTGGGTTAGCAATGCCCATACCTGCAATATCTGGTGCACTGCCATGGATTGCTTCAAATAAGCCGATGTCACCACCAATACTAGCACTTGGTAATACACCTAAACTACCGGGGATTACAGCAGCAAGGTCGCTTAATATATCACCAAAGATATTAGTAGTAACAATGGTATCAAACTGTTTTGGGTTACTGGCAATTTGCATTGCGGCATTATCCACGTATAAATGCTCTAATTCAGTCTGAGAATATTCTGTCTTATGCACACCTGTTACTACATCTTGCCAAAACTGACCAACATCTAAAACATTGGCTTTGTCTACGCTTGTCACTTTGCCGCCTTTGGTTTTGGCGGTTTCGAAGGCTACTCGGGCAATGCGTTCTACTTCGTAGCGTTCATAAACCATGGTTGATAGACCTTTGTCTTTTGAATTTAATGATGGTTTACCAAAATAAATACCGCCAGTTAGTTCACGGATAATCATTAAATCAGTACCCTTGGCAATTTCAGTCTTAAGTGGTGAGAGATGAGCTAAATTGTCAAATACTTTTACTGGTCGTAGATTGGCAAATACACCCAAGTGTTTGCGTATACCCAAAATACCACTTTCTACCCTTAGCTCTCTGGCTACTTTATTCCAAGGATGATCACCAACTGGCCCGCCCGAGCAACCCATCAGCACAGCATCTGCTTCTAAGCAGGCATCTTTTGTTTCCTGGGGGAGAGGGTTGCCGTGGCTATCTAAGGCATTGCCACCAAAGGGCAGTCGATTATAAGCTAGTTCTATATTGTGTTTTTTGGCAACAACATCTAATAGCTCTATGCTTGCTTCTATAACTTCTGGGCCGATAAAATCTCCTGCTAAAACTGCGATATTATAGTTTTTCATTAGTCCTCATTTCTTGCTGGTTTTATTGCTAATATTATCGCCATAGGCATATCAAAGCTTATGGCCTTGTTATCTTTTATTTGAATATTAAAAGTTTCTTTGGCAAATTCGCTAGCTGATAAAAATAACTGCCTTACCGTGTTTGCTTGTTCACGGCTTGGCTCCATACGGTTTATCCACTTTTCAATGTCAAGATGATAGACGGTTTTGCTATCTCCAACTATCCATTCAAAACCGGCATCTTTTAAAAAATCTTGCCATTCTGATAGATAGTAAGAGCGTTTGTGGGTGGGGTCTCTAGTTATTTCTAATTGATGGTACCAGTCGTTTAATTCTGGCTTTGGGGTGATTTCGTCAACTAAGACGAAACGACCATTTGCTTTTAAAATTCTATATATTTCGGCCAATGTATTTGGCATGCTCGGGTGATGGTGCAAGGTATGCCTTGCTGTGACAATATCAAAACAATCATCAGGAAAGCCAGTTTTTTCGCTTGTGCCATCAATAAAGCCCAAATTATCAATATCAGCATAGATTTTTTCAGCGGCTAAACGCATTCCATGTGAGGGGTCAAGCCCCCAGACTTTGTGAGCATATTTTGCTAATTCAGCTGCAGTATGCCCAGTGCCAGTGCCAATATCTAGGCATAAATCAGTAGATTGTGGTCTGGCTAGCTGAATTAGCTTGGCTAAGCTAGGCCCAGATTTATGAACAATGCTAGTGGCATAATTATCACCCAATTTGGACCAGCTTGCAGCGGTTTGTTCTATGCTTGCTGCCATAATTAGCTAATATATGGCAAAGCCGAGGCGGTTTTGTCTACTGCTTCTGTATTTGCTAATAACTCAGCTATGGCGTCCCACATGCCAGTTGTTAAGGCATCTTTAGCACTTGCTTTTAGGCTTAGTTCATATGTTTTTGCATTTACCGTAACAGTTTCATTTTCTATGTCTATCTCAATTTTTGTCTTGGGGTTAGCTTCTAGGGCAGCTGCAATCTCTTGGATTTGCTCTTTACTTGCTTCTAAGCAAGGCATGCCCAAGGTTAAACTATTGCCATAAAAGATTTCTGCGAAACTCTCACCAATTATGGCATCAAAGCCTGCTCTTTTTATAGATTGGGGGGCATGCTCACGAGAAGAGCCGCAACCAAAGTTGCTTTCTACAATCATGATATTTGCATCTTTGTAGTTGTCATCATTGAGAACATGATTTGTTTTTTTGCCGTCTTCGCTAAAACGAACATCTTGGAACAAAAATTCACCCAAGCCATCAAAAGTAACACATTTTAAATATCTTGCCGGGATTATCCTATCGGTATCAACATCATTACCTGAAACAAAAATACCTTTACCAGTAATTTTATTTATCTTATCTAACGCCATAATATCTCCTTAAGCTCCATGACCTATATTATTAAATACTTCTCGAGCATCACTTATTTCACCGGTTATTGCAGCGGCTGCTACCATTACTGGGCTCATTAACATGGTTCTACCTGTTGCACTGCCTTGCCTGCCTATAAAGTTGCGGTTACTGGTTGAGGCTGATAATTGGTCACCAACTAGTTTATCTGGATTCATGGCTAAGCACATACTACAGCCTGCTCCACGCCACTCAAAACCTGCTTCGCTAAAAATTTTGTCAATACCAGCTTCTTCACATAATTTGGCGACAATTTGTGAACCTGGTACGGCAATTGCATGCACATGCTCTGCAACTTTTTTACCTTTAATATAGTTTGCTGCCTCTATAAAATCAGATAAACGCCCATTGGTGCAGCTACCTAAAAAAGCAACATCAATTTTTGTACCCTTAATTGCTGTACCGCCAACTAGCTGCATATGTTTTAGGGCTAATTCTACGGTTTCTTTTTCTGAAGCAATAGATTCTTCGATTGTAGGTATATTTTCGTCAATAAAAATTGCCTGCCCAGGGTTTATACCCCAAGTAACAGTTGGTGCAATATCTTCTGCTTTTATATTTACTACATCGTCATACTCACAGTCAGAATCGCTAGCAAATGATTGCCATTCTTTAATTGTTTTATCCCAACTAGCTATCTCAGGGGCATAGGGGCGGCCCTTTATATATTCAAAGGTTGTGGTGTCAGGGTTTACATAGCCGCAGCGTGCTCCGCCTTCTATGGACATATTGCAGACGGTCATGCGTTCTTCCATGCTCATATTATCAAAAACGCTGCCACCATATTCATAAGCGTAGCCAATGCCACCATTTACACCCAAAGTTCTTATAATATGCAAAATAACATCTTTGGCATATACACCTGCTTGCAACTTGCCATCAACATTTATTCGGCGTACTTTTGATTTGCTCATGGCTAAGGTTTGTGTTGCCAAGACATCACGCACCTGCGAAGTACCAATACCAAAAGCAATGGCACCAAATGCACCATGCGTGCTGGTATGGCTGTCGCCACAGGCAATGGTTGTACCAGGTTGAGTAATGCCTTGCTCAGGGCCGACCATATGTACAATTCCTTGCTCGCCACTGTAGAGGTCAAACATTTTAATATTGTTTTCTTTGCAGTTATTACGCAAAGCCTCTATCATTTCATTGGCTAATTCATCTTCAAATGGTTCTTGTCTTTGATGCGTTGGTACAATGTGGTCAACGGTTGCAAAAGTGCGATGAGGCATTTTGACTTCTAGCCCCAAATCTCTTAGCATGCCAAAGGCTTGAGGGCTTGTTACCTCGTGGATAAGATGGGTTCCGATTAATAACTGGCTTTGACCATTTTTTAGTTTGCCCACTTCGTGAGCATCCCAGACTTTTTGATATAAGTTTTTTGACATTTGTTTTCCTTTCAAAATAAAAAGCCCTAGATATTAATATCTAGGGCTTAGCTAACAATAAAAAAATTACGACAGTACTAGCTTATAACCCGTTCCAGACCTAGTAAACGTGACTTCCATAAAGGTAAATAACGTAATTTTAGCCTTTTAATGCGGTTTATTAGCATATTTAATATATTCGCTTGCATTGCAGGGAGTATAAACTAGAGTTTTTAAATTGTCAATCTAAATTTACAAACTCTAGCTTATTTATTGCAAATAACTTATTCGCTATTGCTTTGGAACAAGCTTTCATCGATAGCTTGATTGAATTTTGTAAATGTCATATGGGTTGTGCCAGAATGCTGATATTTACTCGCCACTGATTATGTCTTCAATAGTTGTGGGGCCATCACAGTTGACAATTTCAAAATCTTGGGGTAAGCCAGTTTGATTAAAAATATTATCAAAGTATGATAACATTTGATTCTTCATAGCGGGTATTTCTGGCATGGGCATTGTGCTACCATCAGGCATTTCCATACGCATTGAAAAGTCTTCATTTTGAAGAATCATTATTATGGTCATTTGGTCAGAAACGCATTCTTTTGTTTTCTCTATCAATAACCGAGAACATTTTTGTAGAGATCGTAAAATCGTTAAAAGCCATCTCTGAGCTCATTGTCATTTCCATAGTTTTGTAATCTTGCTGTTTGGCATTTGGATATAAGGCATCAAGTAATGATTTACATTCTTAAGCTTGAACAAAGCTAAATACTTGAGTTTAGAGTTCAAAAGACAAAAGTACTAGACAAAAAGGAGAGGAATTGTTACTGATAGTGTATGAAAAAAACAGAA
>CAMZLP010000041.1 GCA_947311535.1 uncultured Deinococcota bacterium
AATTGAAACATTGTCAGCAAAGGAAGTTTTAGAATATTTAGTAAAATTTGTTAAGCAACCTAATCTAAAAATTCAAGACCAGATGCTTCGAACTATTCAATTGTTAGAATATAATGGAAAAATAGATATATAACGAATTAGACCAAAAATAATGAAGGACGATAGATCTTGTAGAAATACAATTTGGAAAAATTGATTGCAAAAATGGCTATTATTTTGTAAAACTTGAGCTAAGTAAAATACAGGACGTATTAAACTATATTCTTCTGCGAATCTATGTCAAAATAGGCTAGTCTTCGGAGGATTAATTATGGCTAAACAATCTATTGTTACAAAATCAATAAATACAATTAGAGCGCTATCTATGGACGCTATCGAAAATGCTGGCTCAGGCCATCCGGGCTTGCCTTTGGGCGCTGCGGATATGGGCTATGTTTTATTTAGAAATATCTTAAAACATAACCCTAAAAACTCGCAGTGGTTAAACCGAGATAGGTTTATCCTCTCGGCTGGTCATGGCTCTATGCTTTTATACTCGCTTTTGCATTTGAGCGGCTATAGCTTGCCGATGTCAGAAATTAAAAAATTGCGTAGTTGGCAATCTAAAACCCCTGGTCACCCAGAATACGGCCATACTGATGGGGTAGAAATGACTACTGGCCCACTTGGGCAAGGTGTTTCTAGTGCGGCGGGTTTAGCTCTTGCCGAAGCACATTTGGCTGCTGAATTTAATAGAGCCAAATTTAAAATTGTAGATCACTATACCTATGCCCTTGTTGGTGATGGTGATATGATGGAGGGCATTAGTGCCGAGGCTGCCTCATTAGCTGGGCATTTGGGCTTGGGCAAGCTTATTGTTTTATATGATGATAATCAAATAACCTTAGATGCAGATGCTAGTGTTAGTTTTAGTGAGAATGTTATCAATCGCTATAAAGCCTATGGCTGGCAAACTTTAAAAGTGGATGATGGCCATCAGTCTGAATCTATAGAAAAAGCCTTAAAAGAGGCCAAAGCTGAAACAAACAAGCCAACATTAATAGCGATTCGCACAATTATTGGCTACGGTGCACCCAACAAACAAGGTAGCTCCAAAGCTCATGGTTCACCATTGGGTGCTGATGAGATAAAATTAGCCAAAGACAATCTAAGCATAGATTGGCCAGCTTTTAGTGTGCCAAAAGATGTAAAAGCCCATTTTGCCAAAGTTGCTAAAGACGGTAAAGCAAGCGAGCAAAAATGGAACAAGCTCTTTAAAGACTACAAAAAAGCTTATCCAGAATTAGCAGCTGAGTTTGAACGCAGAATGGCTAAAGAGCTGCCAAAAGATTTTGCTAAAGATATGCCAAAATTCCCAGTTGGTGAAGTAATGGCTACTCGTAATGCTTCTAATATTGCTCTTAATGTTATTGCTGCTAATTTACCAGAGCTTATGGGTGGCTCTGCTGATTTGGCTGGTTCTACCAAAACTGACATAAAAGCTAGTTCTATCATTCAAAAAACTGATTATAGCGGCCGCAATGTTTATTTTGGTGTTCGTGAGCATGCTATGGGTGCTATGGCAAATGGTATGTCATTGCATGGGGGAGTTATTCCTTATGTGGGTACATTTTTGGTTTTTGCTGATTACTTGCGTCCAAGTATCAGGCTAGCTGCAATTATGGCTATTCAGGTCATCTATGTGTTCACTCATGATAGCATTGGGGTAGGTGGTGATGGGCCTACTCACCAACCTATTTCAGCTACTTCAGCGCTTAGGCTTATACCGAATTTAAGCGTAATTCGTCCGGCTGATGCCAATGAAACTGCTCAAGCTTGGGTAGAGGCTATTAAAAGGCAAGATGGACCAACTGCTTTAGTACTAAGTCGTCAAAACTTGCCTAATTTAAAGGTTTCTAAAAAAGGCGTTTCTAAGGGTGCTTATATATTGGCCGATTCTGAGGGCAAGCCAGATATGATTTTAATGGCTAGCGGATCTGAAGTGCATTTGTGTCTAGAAGCTAAAGCCAAGTTAGATAAGGCTGGTATAAATACTAGAGTTGTTAGTATGCCAAGTTTTGAGATTTTTGAAGAACAATCTAAAAAATATAAAGAAGCTGTATTGCCAAAGGCTCTGCGGGCTAGAGTAGCTATAGAGGCAGGCTCGAGCCTAACTTGGCATAAATATACTGGTCTTGATGGCAAGGTGATTGCAATTGATCATTATGGTGCTTCTGCTGATGGAGATTTTTTGATGGAAGAATATGGCTTTAGTGTGAATAATATTGTAAAAACTGCTAAATCTATCATTAAGAAATAATAATCTTAATGAGTCATTAATCTCTTATAATCCCCGACTAAAGTATCAGGTACAAAGTCAATAAATCATCTATAATAATTTGCTGAACTATTACTTTTAAAAGGAGTATTATATGAAAAAAACCTTATTTATTCTCTTAGCCATAATTACTTTGGCTTTTGCTTCGGCTCAATCTTTGTTAGCTTATTTGCCAGCTGATTCAGTAGCAGTTTTTGGTGTGCAAGATTTAGCTAAGCATGAAGCTAAATTAGCCCAATTTATTGATGAATACAACCGCCTTGGTCTAAATGATTCTTTAGCTAAACTCAATAATGCAGAAGATGCGGACTCTGGCAATTCATTAGGACTTATGAAATCTAATCCATTTAAAAACCTAGAGATGCTTGACTTTTTAGGCCAAGAAGCTTGGTTTGCACTGACCGCTTCTCAATTTAACCCAATACCAGCAACTACTGTTATTCTTAGGCTTAGCCCAAAAGCAGTCAAGCCGGTATTTACCAGCTTAGAAAAACAAGCTAGTATAGGCGCTGTAGAAAAGCTAACTGAAGGTAAATATAGTTTTTATCAAGAAAAGATAGAAGGCGAAGATTCACCCGTGGAAAATATTGCCTATGCTCAAATTGATGACATTGTAATCTTTAGTTCAGATACAGATGCTATGCGTTCAATTTTACGGCAAATGGCTGGCTCTAATGAAGCAAATTTTGTAGCTTCAAACGGCTATGGCAATAGCTTGTCTAAACTTGGTAATGGTAATTTTTATTCTTATATAGATTATTCTGCAATTGCAGATTTACTAAAACCCTTTGCAGCTGGTTTTGGTTTTGATGAATTACTAAGCCGCTTAGACAAGGCTTTTAGTACTGCGGGTATATCTGCTTATGTTGGCAAAATTACTGATGACGGTTTAGAAGGTCTAAGCCTTCAAGCCTTAGATAAAAATGGTGGCGATGACGAATTATATGCCCTATTAAGTTCTACTGTTCCTGCTAAGCAAGATATTAGCTTTCCAGACGGTGCGCTTAGTTTAAGCTCGAGCCATGTCGATTTAAAAGGCTGGTGGAGCTACCTAAACAATCTTGCTAGCTCAATTCCAGATATTGGTATGAGTTTAGATGATATGAGCTCGGCATTTTTAGGCGTTAATTTAACTGATAGCTTCTTTTCTTGGACTGGTGACCAATTAATTACTGTGACCACAGGCCTTGCTGATGTTGCAGTACCGGGTGTAGCTAGCAGCAATTTGCTAGGCGAGCAAGTTTATATTATCTCAACTACAAATAGTACAAAAGCCCAAGAAGACTTAGGTAGTTTAATAGAAACTTTAGCTTCTGCTGTTTCTGGATTTGCTGACCCAGAGGGCGGCTCTGGCACGGTTTTAGAACCAACTAGCGAAGATATTGCTGGTGTTACGGTTAGCTCTTACGAAGTTAGCAATGGTATTAATGTCAATTATGCAATCACTGATAACTTAGTATTTTTTGGCTCTACCAAAGAAGCCATAAGCAAAGTTCTAAACGCTGGCTCTAGTTCTGAAATAACTAGCTTACTAAAACAAGTACCAAATAATGTAAATAGCTTTAGTATTTCTAATCTTAAAATGACTATGCAAGGCACAGCAGCTCAAATTGGTAGCCAAATCCAAATGGCAGCTGGTCTTAGTGGTTCAAATAATTTAGATTTTGATGCAGTTGATGAATCAAGTGCCAAAATGGAAGACTTCGTTAGCTTTATTGCTGATAGATTGAACTATTCTGTAAACTATAGCCAAGTAGAAAATGGCCAAATCAAGGGATACAATAAAATAGATGTTGCTTGGTAAAGTTTGTTGACAAGTACTATTCTTTAGATGGAGCTAGTCTTACTAGCTCCATCTTTTTAATACTTTTGAGATACCTTCATCATCATTAGAGCTAGTTACAAAATCAGCGGCTTCTTTTGCCTCTGGTACAGCATTGTCCATAGCAACACCATAAGCTGCCCAAGCTAGCATTTCTTTATCATTGTTTTGGTCACCAAAAGCAGCAATATCTTTTGCTTTAATATTTAACTTTTCTGCAAGCCAGCGCAAGGCATTAGCTTTGGTTACATTTCTATTAGATACTTCTAATAAGCCATCAAAACTCCAAGTTCCATGAACATCTAAACCACTTAGAGCTGTTGCTAATTCACTGCTAATTTTATTAGGGTGTCTAAATAATAATTTAATTACATTGCTAGTAATAA
>CAMZLP010000042.1 GCA_947311535.1 uncultured Deinococcota bacterium
CCTCATCTATTAATACGTATACTGTTGTAAATATATCTGCTACACTTATTTTTGAGAGGAGTTTGTTTGTTTGCATATATAAGCTTCTCTCTTTTTTTGCCTTTTGTCTAGTTCTTTCTACTAGCACTCGAGGTGACTATGATGTTTCAATTCATTTTATACCAAAAGAAAATAGTGAAATTGCAAAAGAAAAATTTGTTGTATCAGTCTAAAATTTACTTATGAATTTTTCGCAAGGCATCAATCAGCGGTCTTAGCTCATTGGTTTTTAGTTTTAGGGCAGCTCTATTAACAATAAACCTAGCTGAGCTTTGATGTATTATCTCTAGCTCTTCCAAATTATTTGCTTTTAGGGTGCCACCAGTTTGCACAATATCAACAACCGCATCAGCTAAACCAGTTAGACAGGCTAGCTCTACGCTGCCAGATAGTTTAATAACTTCGGCAGATTTACCAATGGATTTTAGATAAGCTTGAGTAGTTTGTGGATATTTGCTGGCAATGCGTTTTATATTGCCAGTTGCTGCAATTGGTCGAATTAAAGATAATCTGCATGCCCCAAAGCCTAGATCTACGGGTTCGTAGACATTTGCAGGGCTTTCTAACAAAACATCTTTGCCTACAATGCCGGCATCAGCCACGCCAAGCTCAACATAGGTTGGCACGTCACCGTTACGCATTTCTATAATGGTAGCGTCACCAGCATCTATTTTTAGGCTGCGACCTTTGTGGCTTATATCTAGTTTTAGACCAGCTTGATTTAAGAGTTTTAGGCTTTCGTACATCATGCGGCCTTTTGGTATGGCTAGGGTTAATTTAGTTTTCATTTAAAATGCTTTCCAAAGTTTCTAAACAGGGGTTATTTAGGATAGGCTCGAGCCCGTCCAAAGTCAATAAATACGGAATCCCTTTGCTCTTAGCAGTTTTTCTGGCCGAGTCAATATTATTGCTTAAAGACCTTTCAACAACATAACCAGCAGCTCGAAATTTCTCGGCACGTTTATCATCTAAAGATAAAACAAAGCTTTTATTGCTTATTTTAGTTTTTGGTAAGGCAGCTAATAATCTTTCTAAACCAATCGAAAAACCAGCCGAATAAGGAAGAAGTGCACCATCATAGCGACCGCCACCAAGTAAAGGGCTACCAAAATCGTAGGTATAAGCCCGAAAGGTCATACTGGTATAGTAGCTAAGCCGACGGGCAATGCCCAAATCAACCAAGAAATCACCGCTATCGCTAAATTCTTCTAAAACTTCGTCTAATCTGTCAAGTTCAATTTTGGTTTCTGGCCAAGGGGCAATTTTGTGAGCTTGCTTTAAGATATCCCTATTACCATAAAGGTCAACCAACTTAATCAGAGCTTGGTGCAAATCTTTAGTCAAATTAAGTGGTTCAATTAGTATCTGAATGCCCGCATAATCTTTTCTATCAATGGCTTTTGCGAGTTTGCTTGTAATAGTTGCAGGTATTTTTGCCAATGAAAAGAGTGCTCTTACAAAGCCTGGGTTACCAATTTCTATTTTCGGTTTTAGGCCTATAATTCTAACTGATTCTTTCGCCAAATTTATTAACTCGGCATCGGCTCGAGCATTTGAGATGTTTATAAGCTCGAGCCCAATCTGGGTAAACTCTCTAGTACGGCTAATATCTGGGTTAATTGCTTGCCAGACCTTACCAGAATATTGAAACCTATACGGTGTATTTGTGTCTAATTCTGCCCTGACCATTTTGGCAATGGCGGGGGTAAAGTCTGAGCGTAGGGTTAATACTCCGCTATCTTTATCAGTCAGTTTAAAGCTCTGCTCTTTTCTGGGGTGCTTTGCGTCATATAGCTCTAAAACTGGGGTATCTATCTTTTGGTAGCCCCAAGAGCTATACAAAGATTCTAGTTTATCAATAATTTCTTTACGCTGCTTTGCCTCAGCGACTAGGCTATAATTTGTTCCACTTGGGTTAATCATCTTTTTCCTTTATAAGAGCCATATTGTCTCTGTGGATTACCTCATCATAATCTTTATGGCCCAAGATTTTACTGATTTCATGGCTTTGCTTGCCTTGTATTAGTTTTAGGGCATCATGGCTATAATTTGTTAAACCGCGGGCAACTACTTCGTTATTACAAATTATTGCCAGCACGTCACCAAAAGCAAATTCTTTTTCTATTTTGGTGATGCCAATTGCCAATAAGCTTTTACCATTTTCTAAAGCTTTTAGCGCACCTTTATCAATAAAGATTTTACCGCTTTCATCTTGCTGAGATAGCCAAGCCTTTTTTGCCGAAGTTTTGGGCTTGGCTAAAAACCTTGTACCAGTTATATTGCCTCTAGCAATTTCTTCTATGCCAGCTCCACCGCCGCCAATAATAACTGTTTCTATACCTGCTTCGCTTGCGATTTTAGCAGCTTTTATTTTAGTGACCATGCCACCAGTACCGCGTAAAGAACCAGCATTGCCAGCAAAGCTCTCAACCTCTTTTATGTTTTTTACAATTTCTATGCGTTTGGCATTTTTATTCTCTCGGGGGTCATGGTCATATAAGCCGTCTACATCGGTTAGTATTATTAAAGCATCAGCATTTATTAATTGTGCCGTCCATGCTGATAAGGTATCATTGTCACCAAGTTTAATTTCGCTAGTTGCTACGCTGTCATTTTCATTAACAATAGGGATTGCCCCAAGTTTTAAGCTGGCTTCAAGAGCATTTTTGGCATTTATATAGCGTTCGCGCTCTTTAATATCAGAGGCACTAAGCAATAGCTGAGCAACCGGTTCTGGGGCTAGGGCTTTGGCCCAATCAAGCATAAGCAAAGTTTGGCCAACTGCTGCGGCTGCTTGTTTTTCTGGCAGAGTGAGCGGCAATTCTATGCCCAAACGCTCCCGACCTGCGGCACCTGCCCCCGATGAGACTATTACCACCTTGCAATTAAGTTCTAACTGCAAAACTTGAACAGCCCTAGCAATGGCCCATAGTTTAGGAGGAGAAATCCGCCCGAAGTCATCAGTTAGACTACTAGTACCTAGTTTAATAACTACTCTTTGCCAGTTCATAACAATCAATCTTATTATAAATTTGTTTATTTTGTGTTTGCTATTTCAATTTTTATAGTTTTAACTTGATTTTTAAATTCATTATTAGCCTGACAGATTTTTATGATAGACTTAAGTCAGAACTAAAATAAGCTTAGTCTTAAATTCAAAAAAGAGTTTTAGAAATATATTTGTTTTTAGTAAAATTCTTTTAGCATTTAAGCTAGAATTAATTATTTTCAGAAAGAGAATTATGAGGAAGCTTAGATTTATTTTTGTGCTAATGGTTTTGCTTTTGTCTATAAATGCCTGCACCAATTTACCCACTCCACAGGCTTTTGAGGTTGATGGTTTGGGGTCTTTGACCTGAAACTAGCAAGAGCGGGCCGACCTTAGGAGAGAAATCAACGGTTGATGCTATCCTTGAAACTAGAGGGGCTAAGTTTTTAATTAGAGATATAAAAGGTTCAGAAATCTATAATCTATTCTATTACTAGAACTGCTAATTCAATTCAGGTCACTGGCTCTGAAGGGCTAGTAAGTCTCAGTTTGAATGGGTCTTTTTTTAGTTAAACAAGTTTTTAGGTGCTGGGTCTGTTGTGCACCCAACTAAAGGGGCTATATAAATATATGGTAGAAATGACAAAGAAATAATCAAACTTTAGTTTAAACGTTTGGTATTTAGTTAAAAACTACTTGCTTTTTAACTAAATTTTTTAGCAAAAAGAAATACTTGAGTCATTAACTATAGCTTTTTTGCTATAATTATTGCTTTTTTAGAGTTACTATTATAGACAAGTTGATTTGGATTTATTTCTAAGAAAGGTATAATTATGAAAGGACTAATTTTAGCAGCAGGTTGGGGAACTCGCTTAAGGCCAATAACCAGTTTGCGACCTAAGCCAACTATTCAGGTGGCAAATAAAGCATTGATTGTACATGCAGTTGATAATTTAAAAGAAGCAGGAATTAATAAAATAGGGATTGTAGTAAACCACTATATTCAAGAGTATATTCAAACAGCAGTATCTGAATGTGAAGGGGTAGAGTTTGAATACATTATTCAAAACCCACCCAAAGGCTTAGCCCATGCGGTGCAAGTTTCAAAAGATTTTTTACAAGATGATAGTTTCGTAATGTATTTGAGTGATAATCTTTTTCAAAACGGAATAAAAGACTTTGTTGCTGCTTTTGACCCTAATACCATGAACGCACTTTTGGCATTAATAGAAGTAGCAGACCCAAGAGCATTGGGTGTGGCGGTTGTAGAGAATGGCCGTATTACTAAGTTAGTAGAAAAACCGAAAGTTCCGCCTTCAAACTTAGCTGTCTCTGGAGTATATGTCTTCGATAGTACAATTTTTGATATGGTGGATAGGCTCGAGCCTGGTGCAAAGGGTGAATATCAGATTACTGATGCAATTCAGATGCTTATTGAATCAGGAAAGAATGTTGGCTATAAAGAAGTTGAAGGCTGGTGGAAAGATACTGGCAAGGCTGATGATATCTTAGATGCTAATCGGCTAATGCTTTTAGACATTAAAGGCGATATAAAAGCTGAAGTTAATAATTCTTTAGTTATTGGTGAAGTAGTGATGGGCAAGGGCACAATTGTAAAAAATTGTAAAATCGTTGGTCCTGTTTTGATAGGTGAAGATTGTTATATCGAAGATGCTTTTATTGGTCCTTATACAACTTTGGGTGATGAGGTGACCCTTAATAATGCCGAACTTGAATATTCGGTAGTTGGTAATGGTACAGAAATAAAAGATGTCAATGTGCGTTTGCAAGATAGTCTGATAGGAGAAGATGTAACGATTTCTAGAAGAATTGTGCATCCAGGAACCCATAAACTAGTGATTGGTGACAATAGCGTAGTTGTTTTAAAAGAGCATTAGCTAATGCCGTTTCCTCATTTTAAAGCTGATTTGCCTGCCCTTTCAACTGAACAAATGATAGAAATTGATAGGGCGATGATAGAGGACTATCATATTGAGCTAATTCAAATGATGGAAAATGCGGGGCGTAATTTGGCGATATTAGCTAAAGAACGTTTCAAGGCTTTAAAAATAAAACAAATTACTATTTTAGCCGGTACTGGTGGTAATGGTGGCGGAGCCTTGGTAGCTGCTCGTCATTTGGCAAATTGGGGTGCTAGGATATCGGTTTTAAGAACTCAAGACCCAGCCAAATATAAGGGCGTTCCGGCTCATCAGCTAGATATTTTAACTAAGATGAATATTGATATTAATACTAGCCCAAATGAGCCAGAATTAATTATTGATGGTCTAATTGGCTACAGCTTAAAAGTAAATCCAAGAGGAAAAGCGGCTGAGCTAATCGCTTGGGCAAATGATGTGTCTGCCCCAATTTTGGCATTAGATATTCCATCTGGGCTTAGTACTACGGCCCAAAAGGTTTTTGAACCTGCTGTTAAGGCTAGTGCTACTATGACTTTGGCTTTGCCAAAAGCAGTTTTGTTTAATGAAGCTGCTAAGATCTATATTGGTGAACTGTATCTTGCTGATATCTCTGTACTTGATGGGCTTTATGCCAAGCCTCCATTAAATTTACAAGTTGCTAATATTTTTGCTAAAAGCCCGATTTTGTATTTGGGTTAAGCTCTTTACTAAGTTTGTGATAAAAGAATTTTAAGCTTTTATAAAAGGTAGGTTAATACAGTGATAGATAGTAGTAAAATTTGGCAGGATTTGAAGATTGAAAAGGACAGGCTCGAGCCTGTCCAAATGAGACAGCAATTCCAACAAGATCCAAATCGCTTTGATAAATTCTCGTTAAGATTAAATGATATTTTATTTGATTATTCTAAGAATAGGATTGATGAAAACACCCTTGATTTGTTATTAAAATTAGCCAAAGAGGCAAATTTGGCAAAAATGATAAAAGCTATGTTCTCTGGCGAAAAAATAAACAAAAGCGAAAACCGAGCTGTTTTACATATTGCTTTACGCAATCGCTCTAACCGCCCCATAAAAGTTGATGGCAAAGATGTAATGCCAGAGGTGAACAGAGTTTTAGCAAAAATGCGTAAATTCAGTGAAAAAGTTAGAGATGGGAAATGGACTGGTTATACAGGTAAAGCAATAACCGACATTATCAATATTGGCATTGGTGGCTCTGACCTTGGGCCCAAAATGGTCTCGCGAGCTTTAGAACCATATAGCCAAGCTGGTTTAAATATCCACTTTGTTTCTAATATAGACCCTACTGATATTATAGAAACCCTCAAAAAACTCAATCCAGAAAGCTGCCTTTTTTTAGTAGCATCAAAAACCTTTACAACCATAGAAACTATGACTAATGCTAAAACTGCCAGGGCCTGGCTGCTCGAAAATGCCAAAGACAAAACTGCCGTAGCTAAACATTTTGTGGCATTATCAACTAATACCGCCAAGGTAACAGAGTTTGGCATAGACCCTGCCAATATTTTTGAATTTTGGGATTGGGTTGGTGGTAGATATTCGCTTTGGTCAGCAATTGGTTTGTCTATTGCTCTATACATTGGTATGGATAATTTTGAAAAACTCTTAGCCGGCGCCCACCGAGCCGATGAGCACTTTAGAACTACGGAGTTTGACAAAAATATACCTGTAATTATGGCTTTGTTAGGGCTTTGGTACAATAACTTTTGGAATGCTCAAACTCAGGCAATTTTGCCCTATGACCAATACTTAGAATATTTCCCAGCTTACTTTCAACAGGGTGACATGGAAAGCAATGGTAAATCGGTAGATAAAGAAGGAAAAATAGTAGGTTATGAAACTGGCCCAATAGTTTGGGGGCAACCTGGTACCAACGGCCAACATGCTTTTTATCAGCTTATCCATCAGGGTACTAAGCTAATTCCTGCCGACTTTTTGGCAGCAGCTCAAAGCCATAATCCAAGTGGTGAACATCATAAAATCTTATTTTCTAACTTTTTGGCACAAACAGAAGCTTTAATGAAAGGCAAAACAACTGAAGAAGCTAAGCAAGAATTAATAGACAAGGGTGTAACTGAGAATTTAGATTTGCTGGCAGCAGCTAAAACATTTGAGGGTA
>CAMZLP010000043.1 GCA_947311535.1 uncultured Deinococcota bacterium
AGTCCTTTTGCCAAGGTTTTTTGATTTATTTTTCATATTTGTCCTTTGGTATCTCATAAATCATATCGCATTTTCCCTTTTTATTTTTAAATGTGAGATCAATTACATTGGAATTGATCTCACATTTAAAAATAAAAAGGGAAAATGCGATATGATTTATGAGATACCAAAGGACAAATATGAAAAATAAATCAAAAAACCTTGGCAAAAGGACTTCAGCCGAAGCTGAGCAAAGTAAACTGCAAATACTAGAATCAGCTTTAAAAGAGTTTTCACGTCATGGCTATGATGCCACAAGCTTAAGAAAAATTGCCGATAAGGCCGGAACTACCCATGGATTAATTAGGCACTATTTTGGTGACAAGACTCAGCTCTATACAAGTGTTGTCGACTTCGCTTTTGAACAGTTTATCAGTGATCTCGCGCCTGTTTTTATGGCAATTAAAGCCAATAGCCACAAAAACGATCCGATTGCCTTAGCTAAACAAAGCTTAAAAATATTTGCTCGTGGCTCTATTAAACGACCAGAAATGGCAAGATTAATAATGCATGAAGCAATTGTAGAGAGTGAAAGATTGGATTATTTTTATGAAAAAGTTGATAATCTGACAAAGTTATTTGAAGGTTTATTCATAGAAATCCAAAAAACTGGAGCCTTAACAGAGTTTTCTGAGCTCAAACATTATACACATTTTATATTTTTCAATTTACCAATACCACTTAGTTTAAATAAATTCTCTAGCTCATTTATTGGTGAAGATATTCAAAGCGAAAAAGAAATAAATAAATATGTTGATAGAGTTAGTTCTTTACTTTTTCCAAAATCTTGAACCGAGTACAATATTTCCTATAGACTAGCTCTTAAGATACACTGAAGACTATTAAACGTCTTTGCAGGGAGGCTAAGAAATGCTAACTATTGTTGAGAAAATCTTATTTTTTATTTTTGCTCTTGTCGCTATGTATTACAGCTATTTAGGTTTTAAACAAATAGCCGTATCAGTGGCTCGAGGCCAATCTAGTTATTACCCCAGATATAACCATCTATTTGCCCGTATTAAAGAAGCCATAATTAGAACCATGAGCCAAAAAACAGTTTTTAAAGCTCGCCCAGTGGCTAGTTTTTTTCATAGTTTTGTTTTCTATGGTTTTATGTTTTATTTATTGGTTAACGCCTTTGATGCTCTAAAAGGTTATATTCCAAATGCCTGGTTAGAAGATGTCAACTTGGGTGTAATTGGTGGTATGTATCGGTTTTTAGCTGATTTTTTTAGTGTCTTTATTATAGTTGGCGTGGCATTTTTCTTGTACAGACGTTTTATTGCCAAAGATAAAAAGCTAAATCAAAACCCAAATACTCTTTTACACCAAGATGTGCAAAAAGGCAGTATTAAAAAAGATAGCTTAATTGTAGGAATATTTATTATAGCCCACGTTGGTTTTAGAATATTAGGTGAAACTTTTTTACTAGCTTCAGAAGGGCATTATGACAAATGGCAACCAGTTGCTAGCACTCTTGCCAAAATGGTTGGCTACGGAGATGGCCGTATTATAGGCTGGCATATAGGCTGGTGGATGGCTTTAGGGCTTATCTTATTATTTTTAGTATATTTCCCACGCTCTAAACATATTCATTTATTTATGGCACCAGTCAACTTTACAATTGAGCGTAAAAAAGAAGATGGTTCTAAAGTGCCTTTGGGTGTACTCGAGCCTATTGATTTTGAAGATGAAACAGTTGAACAATTTGGGGTAGCCAAGTTAGAGCATTTAAGGCAAAGCCAAATTTTAGACCCTTATGCCTGTATTCAATGTAATAGATGTAGCAATGTTTGCCCTGCCAACTCTACAGGTAAAGCCCTCTCCCCTGCTGCTATAGAAATAAATAAACGCTATGAATTTAATACTATTATTCCAGATTTTGCCAAGGGCATTGAAAGCCCTCGTGAAGTCATGGAGTTTGTTTTAAACTCTGAATCTTTGTGGGCATGCACAACTTGCGGTGCTTGCATAGAGGTTTGCCCTGTAGGCTGCGAACAAATGATAGATATTATTGATATTCGCCGTGACCAAGTAATGATGAAAGGTGAATTCCCAGCGGAATTACAAACCGCCTTTAGAGGAATGGAGCGAGCCGGTAACCCTTGGGGTATTGGCCAAGATAAACGTATGGAATGGGCTGAGGGTTTAAATGTACCAACAGTTAGTGAAAATTCTGATTTTGAAGTTCTATTTTGGGTTGGCTGTGCAGGCTCTTATGACCCAGCGGCTCAATCTACAACTAAAGCTATGGTTAGTATTTTGGAACATGCCAATATCAACTATGCCGTATTAGGCAAAGGTGAAAAATGTACTGGTGACCCAGCTAGGCGAGCTGGTAACGAATATCTTTATTATCAATTGGCTACAGAGAATGTAGAAACCCTAAACGCTGCCTTGATTGATGAAAATTTAGACTCGAGCAAAGAGAAGCGCATCTTAACAACTTGCCCACATTGCTTTAATGCTTTGTTTAATGATTATCCACAACTAGGTGGTAATTATAAAGTAATGCACCACACCGAGCTTATCGAAGAGCTAATGCAAGCTGGCAAACTACCACCATTAGATTTAGATAAAAAGCTAACCTATCATGACCCTTGTTATTTAGGCAGGCATAATGATATCTATGATGCACCAAGAAATATCTTAAATTCGGGCAATAGCAATATTACCGAAATGGAACGTAACCGAAATAACTCATTTTGCTGCGGTGCTGGTGGTGCTCAATTTTGGAAAGAAGAAGAAGAGGGTGACGCAAAAATACCAGATGTCCGTTTTCAAGAAGCTATGGACACAGGTGCTGAAATCATCGCGGCTGCCTGTCCATTTTGTAAGGTCATGTTAGATTCTTCAGAGAAAATAGAAGAAGAAAATGCCCCCGAAGTATTAGATATTGCTCAAATTGTAGCATCACAATTAGCAGCTATTCAATCCAAAATAGATTCTTCTAAACTAAATTAAACTTTAGTTTTTAACAAAAGGCTTAGGTTTTTCAATCTAAGCCTTTTATAAGCAAAGATATAGTAACGTCCTGTATTTAACTGAAACTTATAAAATATCTCACTAAGATAAAAGCATGAAAAAGAATACAAGTATAATTTTATTGTTAGTAATCAGTGTTTTTAGCTTAGCTTTAGCACAAGGAAGGCAACCATTCGCTATGAAAGAAATTGGCGTTGATTCTTATATTGCCAATATCCCACTAGATGAAGTCTTAAGTGGTGGCCCACCACCCCAAGGAATACCAGGTCTTGGCTTTAGTGGTGATTGGCAAGGCGCTGCTAAAGCAAGTCGACAAGAGCCTATATTTGTACCTCAAAATGTTGCTAGCCAATGGATTGGCGAAGATGAGCCAATTGCTGTTTTAACAATTGGCAATGAAACAAAAGCTTATCCAATTCAAATATTAACTTGGCACGAGATAATTAATGACAGAGTTGGCGGAATACCAGTTACTGTTTCATTTTGCCCTCTTTGTAATAGCACTATTGCCTTTGATAGACGAATACCTCTTAGCCAAGAAGCCTTAGATAGGCTACTAGCACTAAACCCTGATGCAAAAATAATGGACCCAAATAAAGCATTTCTAGCTGAATATGCCGACCTAGGTGAAGATGCTGATTCTATTGTGAAACTAGCAGAGGTGACTTTTGGGGTATCTGGCATGCTTTATAATTCCAACTTGCTTATGTTCGATACAATCTCGAGCACATTGTGGTCACAAATACTTGCCAAAGGTAATATCGGCACGCTAACAGGCACCCAGTTATTAAGAATCCCAGCTCAAATACTTAGCTTTTCAGAATTACAAAATAGCTTTCCAAAAGCTTTAGTTTTATCACGAGATACTGGCCATAGCCGCAGATATGGCAGCAATCCTTATGTTGGCTATGATTTAGTAGATAGTAGACCTTTTTTGTTTGATAAATTAGTTGATGAGCGCATGCTTGCTAAAACACGAATTGTAAGTGTAGAAATAAATGATGAAGCTGTTGCTTATAAATATGAGACTTTAGCAGAGCAAAATACTATTAACGATGTAATCGCTAAAAAACCAATTGTAGTTTTTTGGCAAGCAGGTTTAAATAGTGCATTAGATGCATCGCAAATAAAAAATTCTAAAGATGTTGGTGAAGTAGGCATATTTAGTAGAGAGCTTGATGGCCAAGAATTAGAATTTGAATACAAAAACGATAATTTTGTAGATAAACAAACTGGCAGTACTTGGAATATTTTAGGCCAAGCTACTAGTGGCGAACTAGCAGGCAAGAGCCTAACAGCAGTAATACATGATAATACTCTTTGGTTTGCGTGGGCAGCCTTTAAGCCAAAAACCAGAGTATATGCTCAATAATACTCAATACTATCTGCTCGAGCATGCTCGAGCCTAGCCTCTTTAAAATCCTCCTGTCTCCCTCTCAGGAGGATTCCTTATTAGAGTACAGGTTTTAAGCTAGTTCTAAGCTAAAATATAGCTATGGAAGAAAGCCTAAGCCTAACAGCAGTACTAAAACTAACCGGCATCGCCGAAACCGGCGGACATGCCAAAGTAATGATTCAAAATGGTGAAGTGAAATTAAATGGAATTGTAGAAACCAGACGCAAGCACAAATGCGTAGAGGGTGACCTAGTAGAAGTTGCTGGTGAAGAGTTTATGCTCGAGCTCGAGCAAAGCTAAATATTTTTTAAAATACTGGGCAATTCATAGACCTCTGAAACTTGTTCAATCAAAATGCCCCCCATACCGTTTTCTAAAGGAAGCTCCAAATCAACAGCAAATCTATCACCAATACTAAGCATTTGATTTATTGGAATATTTAATTTCTCTGCAAGCATATTAAACGGCTTCATAGTTGGTTTTGATTCTTTAGAAATATCTATACCAATCACTATTGGAAAGTAATCATTTACCCCCAAGACCTTTAAAGTTCGTAATCCTATAGTGCTGGTGTTGTTAGTGACTGCCGCCATTTGATAGGTCTTTTGCAATATTTCAAGTGTTTTTGCCAATTTTAGATCAAGCGTCAAAAAATCCTCTGGCTGAAAAAGTTCATTACGCCAGCTAATATTTTCCTCTAAACTAATTCCCAATTCAAAAACAGTCTGCCCCAAAGTAAGGCTTCTTTTCTCATTTGAACGTCTATACTCTTCCCTAATTGCCGCTACTTTATTGCTAGTTTCTTGATAAGATATACCAAGATGCTGGGCCAAACGGTGCATAAATAAATACTTTTGTGAATCATAGTACTCATGGCTATCATACAAGGTTAAATCAATATCAAAGACAAGTACTCTTATAAACTTGGGTAGGTAATGTATTTTCATAATCTAGCCTTTCAGTAAAATACAGCTTGGCTTTAAAAATAATCTTTATGCTCTTTTTTATAAATTTCCCAGGTATCAAAACCATGCTTTAAAGAATTTCTAATAGTCCACCTATCATATCTAATCAGATGTGGGCTTGCAGTTTCTAATTCTTCATAAAAAATCTGAGCACTTAAACCACCAGCTTCTAAATATCCAGAGTCTTTATAAGCTTTTAGTGCTGCCGAATGGTCATAGTCAAGCTTTTCAAAACTGAATTGCCAGTTATTATCTTTTAGCTCAGCCACTAAATATTGTGCTCTGGTATCTTTATTAAAAGGCACACCTACAGCTCCAGTATTTAAAAAACGATATTTACCAAAGGTTTTATCCATTGGATTATGGGTATGTGAGCCAATATAGATATCAGCTGGATAATCAATCACAATTTCAGTTAAAATTTCATCGCTAAGGCGCATGCCAAAACCTTCACGATAATGGCGTGGACTACCGTGAGTTATTAAAATCTCAGGGCTGTTTTTATAATTTATGTGTTTATCTGCTGGCAAATTTCGCAAAACTTCTACCCAGTTATTTTTAGCAAGTTGATTAACCACCCAATCTACGCTTGTCCAAAATGGGTCAGTAAACCATTCTTGAGGTAAATCTTTAGATTTATCAAGCCATTTACACATTAAATCATCATGATTGCCCATAATAATTTCATAACCTTTATCCCAAACCATTTCCATAACTTTTACACTGTTTGGGCCTCTGTTTACCAAGTCACCGTTTATTATAATTTGCTCTATATCTTCTTTATCTATTTTTGTTAATACCGCCTCGAGTGCGTGGGCATTGGCATGGATGTCGGCGATAATTGCTATCTTCAAAGTGAACAATTTTAACAGAAATTCTTTATTATTTTAGTATCCCTAGGCTAATTTTTATAGTTTTTCTCAAAAAGCCACAAGCATTTTGGTGGCTTAAAAAATATCGCTCGTCCGAGGGTAGAGAAGTTGAAATACCTTATCTTGAGAGCTTAGATAGTACTGTGCTTGATTTGCTAGGTGGAGTACGCAGTACTTACACCTATGCTGGCGCAAAAAAACTCAAGTATTTGAGTAAGTGCACCACCTTTGTTAAAACTGATCATCAGTTTAATGCTGTATTTAGTAATAATTAATAGTTAAGTATAGGTGCTGAGTTTTGGCATTGATAGGCAGTTTGATATTGCTTTTTTATTAGCTCTTACTGCTATATTTATTATTTATTGAGCCTCAATTATTTCAAGTAGTTTATTTACTTTATCAATTTGTCCCTGAAAATTGCCAAACTTAATCGGCCCCCAATTACTTTGTAATAATTCATACTTTTTCTCTTTAGGATCTATAAATAATACTCCCTGCAAAATGACAGTCCTTAGCCCATGTAAATCTGCTTTTATGTCGTTGGTTTTATCTTTCCATTTTTTATAGTCACCAATAAAAATCTCAATAAAGCCAATGCCCATTAAAATATTTGCTTTATAATATTTTTTTAATTTCTTTTTTCGCTTACTAAGCACTAATTTCAAGTCAGTATTTGCTTCAACAGTAGATACTAATAATACATATCTGCTACCAGATACAGCACGTGAATAATGCAAAATTACCCCAGCTATATTTTCTTCAATATTTGGATAAGGCTTCGGGTAAAATAGTTGCTCTATTTCTTCAATTATATTCACAGTTGTTTTTCCTTTAACTATTCTTTATTGCTTAATTCTTGGTATAGTATTCTACAACTATTTATACATGACTGTATTTTAGTTCTTTTAAACATATATTCTCAATATTCTCATTTCAAAAATTCGTAAATAGTATCAGCAATCATTTCGAAGCTAGTCGTAGTATAGCCACCACTTAACAATATCATTATAGGTATTTTTCTTTTATTTAACTCTCTTATAACAAATAAATCTCTTTCCAAAATCGCTGCTCTTGATACGCTCATTCGACCTAATGGGTCATTCTCGTATATATCATTTCCTGCATTATAAATTGCAAACTTAGCATTATCAATATCATTTAAAAAGCTGGGCAATAATTCTTTAAGATGTCCTAAATAGGGCTCACCTTTACATCCAGATTTTAAATCAACAGGGAAGTCTACTCGTTCTCGTGCTTTATAATCTTCTTTAGGGTAAATATCAGAATTAAACATATCAAAAATTTTAAAAGCTTTATCCTCTATAAAAAAATGAGCCACTCCGTTTCCTAAATGTGCATCTAAGTCAATATAGGCAATAGTATCTTCTTTACCTAAATAATTTGAATTACGAAGATAGTCTACGGCCAGTGCAATATCTGAATAAATACAAAAACCTTCAGCTTTATTTGGTTTAGCATGGTGATAACCTCCGGACATATTGACAGCTGTAGCTTTTGGGCTTATAAAAGCAAGTTCGGCGGCAAGAATACTACCAGCGCAGGCATAACGCATCGATTTTAAGATTATCTTATCAAGCAAGAACTTAGGTACATATTTTGCTATAGGCACTTCCAATGCAGTTGCAATATTTCTTGATGATTTTAAACTCTCTAGGTAGTTAATATCATGGATTTGAGCTAATATTTCACTATCAACTGCTGAATGCGGAATATGTAAATGTTCATCAATTATTTTGTCAGAAAGCATTTTTCGTAATTTTTGCATTGCACGACCATATTTTTGAGAATCAAAAGGGTGAATTTTAGAAAAAGGCCCTAATTTTATATCATAATTTTTACTAAATACTAATTCCATAATTTTACCCTTTAAAGGTTTAGGCTCGAGCCTAACATTAGTAATCCTAATTTAAGCATAGCCAGACCATCTCCAAAACGCCATTACTATCGATACTTGATCCATTTAGATATTTTCACGCTTGCTTGTGCTTTTAATCCTAACTATTCAAAATCACTATAAGTCAATAATCCTTAAACCAAGGTTATTTTAATCTATAAGATTAAAGGGATTATAACAATAAAGTAAGAGCTGCGTTAAGTATGCATCTTATTATTTAGCTAATAAAGCAAATTAACTTTTTATGATTAGGAGGGAGACTAATGGGAAAAACAACTAAAAATAAAGGAATAGCTTTGATAAGCGCCCTGAGTTTTTTGGTAATCACCGGCATATTTGTAGGAATTGCCTTATTGGTTTCTGTAAATAATAAGCTCTTGTCAAAAAATACTGCCCAGAGCTTTAGAGCGCAACTAGCTGCCGAAGCTGGGCTCGAGCAGAGCCTGCAGTACAGCTACTACCAGCTATCTTTTAGTAAAAATGAGCCGCTTAATTTAGAAAACTTACGCTTAAAACTAGATAAAATTGAAATATTTGCAGGCAAAATAAACGATAACCTAAATCAATTTGGAGCAGTAAAAGAAATAAATGGTAGCTTAATAGATGGTTCAAAATACGTAATAAAAATACGTAGAATTGACCTAGCTGAGCAAACTATTATAAGGCTGGATTCAATTGGCTTTATAGGCAAATTAGCTAATCCCCAAGCGATTCGTAGAATCAGCCAAGATTTAGTTTTTTATAATGATTTGGCTGACAGTGCTAGCTTTGCAGTTTTAGCAAATAACTCTAATGGCGTATTTAGCAATAGCATTATAAGCTCTTTAGAAACCGTCTATGATGATAGTGGTAAGCTCTTAGATTTAAGAAATCTAGATAGCAATGGCCGTAAGCAGGTAGCCAATAACTATCGTATAAAAATAGCAACTCTAAAAAATGTTTTGGACTCGGCTAAAGATATTAACAGCTTAGTAACCGGCACAATTTATAGCCGTGGAAGAAATAATTTACTAGCTGCTCAAAAGCTAAAGGGGATAGCTTTTAAAGAGCTAAATGCCGAAGCTAGTACCGTATTGGGTGATAAACCAAGTGAGGTTTTTAATCGTTTAGATATTGAAGATTGTAATAACATTTGCAGAAAAAAGAACGCTGCATTTTACAAAAATTACCCCACAAGCAATTTCCCAGATGTCGAATTATTAGCTGAATTCCCCTTGGCAATTTTGGATAAAAATAAAGACCAAAAAATTTCAGATAGTGAATGGCAAAAAGTAATAAATACTGATAGAAATCTGGGTAGTTTGGCAGCGGGCAAAAAACGGCTGTATAGCCAGGATATTAAAAACGCTGATAGTGAAATTTTAAATTCTAATATCAGTGCTAATGCTGTGCTCGAGGGTAGCAGTATAAATCCTTTAGTGCTAACTGGCTCGGTTTATTTTGATGGTGATGTAGTAATAAGCGGCAAAGTCACTGGCTCGGGGCGTATTATTGCTCGGGGCAATATTTATATTGTTTCTGATATTAGCTATGCTTGTGATAATAACTCTCAAGATGCTACTTGGCTTAGTTCTGCCAAAATAGATTGTGATTATTCTAAGCCAAAAGAACTACCAAAATTAGCTTTATTGTCTGCTAAAAATATAATAATTGGTGATTATCAATCTTATCAATATAGCCAAAAACCCGCTCTTGATTTGGCCAATAAAGAGAATTCCAAACTGAGTTATCTGGCTCAGCAAATGGCTATTTACAATCAGCTCGAGCACAATCGCAAGCAAAACAATCCCAGTTATAAGGCCAAATTTTATAGCTTTTTTGAAGACTCTAAAGTCTATAGCTGTATAACTTGCAAAAGCTATGCAGATTTAAAAGAAATTGATGGAGATATTTTAAAAAATAGCTCAATAATCAGCATAAACCCAAAAGATAATTGGCTAGGCAATGACAAAAATAATAAATTCTCAAGTGCCATATCAATCCATAATCTTTGGCAAAAAAACATCAACAGCTTTAAACGAGGTTTTAGAGCTGATTTGAAAATTGATGCCCTCTTACATGCTAATCATGGAGTTTTTGGAAACTTGTTCAAAGAATCTAAAACAAAAGCCAGAATGCAAATAAATGGCTCAGTTTTTGCTAGTGAAATTAGCCTAAATGCCCAAAACCAGTTGGCAATTTACTTTGATGCCAGGTTATCAAAATTGATTAATTTAGAAGAGCCAGAGCTAAAAATTAGACGGGCAAATTACCGCTTGATAAAGCAAAATAGCTCGGTAGATTATGAAGCGATAAGAGATTAAGCTATGTTGAGTAAGAAAGCCTTGAGTCTTTTAGAATTGATTTTAGTTGTGGCAATAGTTGCAATATTATTAGGGATTTCGCTACTGGGGATAGGGCTTTATAACAATAGGCTCGAGCTGAAGACAGCCGAGCAAATATTAATTCAGGCGCTTAATAATGCCAGAAGTAACGCCAGAAAGTACTCAGAAGATTATTCAGTTAGTTTTGATGAGCATTCGTTTACAATAAGCAGTAATCAAAAGACTAAAAGCTATCAGCTTGCTAATATTAAACTAAATCAACTCAAAGGTTCAAAAACTTTGGTCTATTATGCTCCATATGGCAGGACTAAAGCCACAAATTTTGAATTTGAGCTAGTATCTAGCAGTGGTCAAAGCGCAAAAGTATATGTTTACGGAGTAACTGGGAAGGTGGCCAGCCTTGAATAAGCGTGCTTTTAGTTTAGTAGAATTATTAGTTGCCCTTAGCATAATTGCCCTTAGTTTGAGTTTTTTTGCTTATTTTAGTGATGCCCTAAGATTAACTAATTCAGCTAAAAACGAAGCAGAAATTGCCGCATATAGCCGTAACTACTTAGAAGGATTGCGCTCGAGCTGGCAGAATTTAGATAATTTCAAAGAGAGTGCAAATATTAAAGCTGATAACTTACCCACAGGCTATAAAGCAAAAGTTACTATCAACGAGACAAAGGGCAATGTTTACAATATGGCCAAAGAAGCCTCCGAAGAGGTTGTTAGTTTGCGAATAATATCTATTGTTCTAACTGATGAAACTGGCGAAGAGTTTACAATGAGTACTCAAATTGCTCGCCCGCTAGGCAACTAATTATGAGAAGTCGTAAAGCTCTTAGCTTAGTAGAATTATTAATAGCAAGTGCAATATTTATTAGCATTTTAGCTTTTATAACGCGGGGGCTTATAAGCTCGAGCACAGTAGTTGACAAAATAATAAATGAAGCCCAACTAATAGAAGACACTCGCAGTGCTGGGCAAATAATCTCTGATAGTCTTAACCGAGCAGTCTATATTTACCCTCCTAATAAAAAAATAAGCCTAAACAGCCCAGGCTCTTGGACCGTAGAAAATCCAAACGGTAATAAAAATATTTGGCTAACAGGTAATGACCCCATAATTGCTTTTATAGAAGCAAGCGAGCAAACAGGCATATGCAGCAAAAGCAATAAAAAAGCCTGCCTATATTTTGTAGCTTATTATCCTATTAAACGAACTACTATCGTAAAAAAAGCTAGCTATGGGCAAGCACTCAAAGATGATAACAATAACGATGCTTGGGTTCTATTTGAATATAGAAAACGCCTAGCTATAAACCAACTAAGCGAAGCTCAACAACCGCCTTTAAATATAAAAGCTAGTAGCGGCAAGCTATTAGCCGATTTCATTGCTCCAGATATTGGTTTTAAAATAACCAATATTAGCTGTAAAAACCCAGATGGCACTAGCACCTGCAAAAGCAATAGTGAGCCAGATTTCAAAGAAACAATTAGCTCTGGCGAATTTATATTACTAGCTCAATACAATAAAAAAATAGGTTTTAACAAAAGCCCAAAAATGGTATTTAATATTTCCGCTCGTAACTTGAACTATTAATATTTTTGCAAAATATGGTAAATATTTTGACCAACTGCCACTTGTATTAGCTCAGTTTATTTTTTACCCAAAGTCTTAACAATAGCAGGCAATTCAGTTTCTTGATAGTCTCTAAAATATGCTCGATCTCTTATAATCTCAAAGCTCTCTTAATATACACGGCTGTACTACACATTGGCTTAATTAGTTTTTTCCAATGCTGTCATATAAGCTCTTCCATACTCTAGTCCTGACTAATATCATACTAAGGTAGGACGCTATGTCTAATATTCCTATTTATAATTTTGAGTATAAATTATAATTGTCTTTTTGATAGCAATGGGCAAATTATAAGACACTTACAGGAGGACAATGTGTTAGACGCAATTTTTTTAGTATTATTTAAGCCCCTAAAGTTTTTTAAACAGTTTTTTGAGGATGATAACAAATACGCCTCACGAGCATTATTTATTGTGCTGATTGTGGCAATTCTGTCGGCCATATCCAGCTATTTTGGCGCTGCACCAATGACCGAATTATTTCCTAAAGGTAGCCCCATGGGGTTAATCAGCATGCTAACAACAGTAATTAGCACTTTGGTGATGGTGTTTGTATTTTGGCTAATAAATGGTCTAATAATCCGTATGGCTGCATCAAAAGATGTAAAACCTTGGGCTATTGCTGCTTACAGCATAAGCCCACAAATATTATTGGGTACTGCTCTAATTGTCATTGGGGCATTATTTCCTATGAATTTGCCAAATATCAGACTAGATATTCAAGATCCTTTAGCCTTTCAGGAGGGTATGCAACGAATATCTAATTTGATGCAAACAAGTTTTTATGGCCAATCAAGTAGGTATTTGAGTTATCTTGGTATAGCTTGGTCGCTTCTAATTTCATTTTTAGGTGTGCGTGAAAGAGCCGGAAATTCTAAAGCAATTACAGTAACTTTAATATTAGCTGCTTTATCAGCACTCTTTATGCTTTTACCAATTTTACTCAAGCCAGTAGGGGGTTAATTATTAAACGATTAATAGTATTAATAAGCTTAGCTTGTAGTTTTAGCTTCGCTCAAGATTTTAGCTATGCTAGTTTACTAGCTAAGGTTGACAGTTCTCCTAGTGTAGCAATGGCTACTATGAGCTTAGAAATTAGCCAAGCTCAACTAAACATCGCTTCTAGCCCCATAAAAGCAGAGCTGTCAGCTGGCTATAATAAAACTTGGGGTGAATTTACAGCAAATAATCTAACTAAAAGCTTAGATTCAGAAGACTTTAGCCCCATTAGTCTAAATGCCAATTTTAACATTGTGCCCTATGGCCCTACTTATGAGCAAGTGGTTAAAGCTAGCTGGAACCTTGAACAGGCTCAAAACAACTTAAGAGATGCCAGAAACAAACAAATCATTGATTTAACTAAGAGCTTTAGCAATGCTCTAATTGCCAAAGAACAAGTCTCTTTATCTAAAGCTAGGCTAGTATATAGCCAACTCAAGCTAGAACAAATCCAAATCTTATACCAATCTGGAACTTCAAATCAAGCTCAGTTAGAGCAAGTAAAAATTGCCCTACAGCAATCAGAAAATGATTTAGAAAGCAAAAAAAGAAATTATCAACAAAGTCTTTTAAGCCTTAGCCTTAGTACTGGTCAAGAAATAACAGCAATAACAGGAGGGCTAGCAGAGGCCGTAACATACAAACTAAATATTAATGAGCAAATCAATCAAAGAACAGATATTCAGACTGCCTTAATTGCTTTGCAAAGAGCCCAATTAGAAGCTAGTACTAGGTTACGGGATAATTTGCCATATGGAACATTTAGCCTTGGCTATAATCACGCAAGCGATATTGATAATTTTAATCTTGCTGCCAGCTACAATACTAAGTCTTTTCAGCCTAGTTTAAATGCAAGTTATGACCCCGACTTTAAACCACCAGCTGCAGTTAGTGACCAAGTTAGTAATTCTTATACACTCGGTTTAAAGCTTGTCATACCTTTAGATTCAGCTCTGCCAGATGCTCTTTATCTTAGTGAGCTAGCAATTAAGCAAGCCGAGATGCAAATTGAGCAAGCAATTGAATTAGCAAAATTTGATATAGCAAACAAACTAAACAATCTTAGAGCTTCAGAAGTAAATCTGGAATTATCTTTGGCCATTTTAGAGCAAAGCAAAAACAATTTGGATATAACAACTAAGCGTTTTAATGCCGGCATAGTTTCAGAATTAGATTTAAATCAAAGCCAGAATAATCTTTTGGAATCAAATATTAATTTGCAAATAGCAAAAAATCAAGTTTTATTAGCAAAAATGCAAATTGCATCTTCTTTATCAATTAACCTATTGGAGGTAATTAAATGAAAAACCCTAAACTAATCATCGCAGTAATTTTTGGCCTATTTGTTTCATTTAGCTTTGCTCAAAATGAATCTCTCAGTTTTGAGAAAGTTTTAGAATTAGCTGAACAAAATTCTGCTAATGTGGCAACTGCAAATACAAACTATGCAAGTAGTGCCCGAGATTTAAGCCGTATTCAAGCTGACCCATTAGCTTTGCGTATTCCTATTATGCAAGCAGAGCAAGCCTTGCAGCGTGCCCAGAGTAGTTTAGAAGCAGCTAAATTAAGTGCTCGCAATACGGCTGCCAATGCTTTTGCAAATGCTAAAGAAGCAGATACAAGTTTGCGTTTATCACATATGAACTTAGCAATTTCGCAAACAACTCTAAATGCAACTAATATCCGCTTACAAGCAGGTGCTGCGACAAAGTTAGAATTAGAAAAAGCCCAAAACGGTTTAGCTGATGCCCGCAACCAACTAGCAAATGCCGAGCAAAACCGCAATCTAGCTTATGACAACTTACGCAGCCTAATTGCAGTAGCCGGAGACTTTGTTTTAAGTGATGATGTAGCCATTGCTGAGGTAGCAAGCATTGAAAATGTATTGGCTAATCTTGCCAGAAATTCACAGATTATGAATTCTCAACATAGCCTTGCTTTAGCTGAAGCTCAGCTAGCTGCTGTTGATAATGCTTTTAGCGCCAGAAAAGATATAGAAGCTGCCAAAGACCAAGTTAATAATGCCAGAACTAATCTAGCGGAGACGCAACGCAGTTTAGAAATTAACATCAAGCAAAGCCATAATGCGGTATTGGCAGCCCAAGGTCGTGCGCAAACGGCTCGAGCCAATCTAGGTACTTCTCAGAGTGACTATAATGCTCAAAATTTACGGTTCAATTCTGGTAGTATTTCACCCTTGCAATTAGCCCAAAGTGAGCTATCTTTAGCTAATAGCCAATCACAATTAGAAAAAGCCCAACATGCTCTAGCAAGTAGCTTAAGACAACTAGACTTAGCAATTCTTGGAGCCAGATAGTAAGATGAGTTCTAAAAAAGCAGGCGCAGGGCGCTGGATAATAATCGCTATTTTGCTAATAGCCGTAGGTGCTACTGCTTTTGCGGTTATAAGGCGTAAGGCTGGCCCCAAGCTCGAGCACACCATAGTAGAACGCCTTGAACGTGGTAACTTTGACCGCGAAATTTCTGGAACAGGTATTATAGAGGCTAAGCAAGAACGTAAACTAAACTTTAAAACCGCAGGAAATGTGTCAGAGCTATTTGTTGCCGAAGGTGATAAGGTAACAGCAAATCAGCTTTTAGCCCAATTAGATACTAGCTCACTAGAAAGAGAGATCTCTAGTAGCCAATCTAACCTTGTTTCGGCTCGAGCCGAACTAGATAGAACCAAAGCCCAAGAAAATATTGACAAACTTGACTTTAACAGTAATGTCAAAAATGCCCAAATCCAAGAAGCCAATGCCTTAGAAGCTTATCAACAAGCTAAGCGAAGTCAAAATGTTAGCAAACAACTTTTTGATACAGGAGCTGCCTCTCAAAATGAACTTGATGCTGCAAATGATGCCCTAGCAAGGGCAAGCCGCCAATTGCAGCAAGCTAAAACAAGCGTAGAAACTGCCCTAGCCCGCAAAACCTCATTTAATCAGCTAAAAGCAGCCCAAAGCCGTAGTGCAGAAGCTCGTATAGAGCAATTGCAAACAAGCATCGCTAATACTCAAGAACGCCTAGAAGAGGCCAAACTCTATGCCCCATTTGCTGGCACAATTACTGCTATTGGCTTTGAAGAGGGTGACAGCGTTAGCCAAGCTAATAAAATTAACTTAGTAAATACTGATAGCTTGAATATTGTCGTTAAATTTGATGAAAACCGTGCCCTAGAGCTTGCTCAAGGTCAAACTGCCAAAATAACTCCAGATGCCGATAGTAGCCAAAAGCTAGCTGCAGTAGTCAAAAAAGTTAGCCCTGTTGCTATTAGAAACGGTAATACTGCTCAGATAGAAAGCGACTTAGAATTTACCCAAAATACTACTACAAACTCAGTTCGCCCTGGTTATACTGTTACTGCTAAAGTCTTAGTGAATCATTTGGAAGATGTGTTTTTAATTCCATTAGAAGCCATTACCGAAAAAGATAATATTAGCTTTATTTATAAGGTGGTAGAAAACAGTGAAAACCTAGGCCAAGGCAAGATTGAAAAAATCGAGATAGAGGTCTTAGACCGCAATGCAACTATAGCAGCGGCTAAATCAGCAAACTTAAAAACCGATGATTTTATTGCCTTAATCAATTTAGATAGTTTAGAAGATGGTGATGCCGTAGACTTTGACTCTCCAAAGGATGATTCATGAGTTCTGTAATCGAGGCTAGAGGTATAAAAAAGATTTATACCTTAGAGGGTGGTCTTAAAGTCCATGCTCTTAACGGTCTTGATTTAGTTGTTGAGGATGGTCAATATGCTGCCATTATGGGGCCAAGTGGTTCAGGTAAATCTACATTACTACAAATACTTGGCTGCTTGGATGTACCAAGCGAAGGTAGTTATAAACTGGCTGGTCAAGAAGTCGCTGATTTAAGCGAAGATGAGCTCTCGGGTATCAGAAATAAACGTATAGGCTTTATTTTTCAAGCCTACAACTTATTAGGCCGCTCAACTGCTTTGCAAAATGTAGCCTTGCCCTTAATGTACCGCGGTACCAAAGCCAAAGAAAGAAATCGACTAGCCAAAGAAGCTCTAGAGCGAGTTGGTTTAGCTGACCGTATGGGGCATCAACCCAATCAACTCTCGGGTGGTCAAAAGCAGCGTGTTGCTATTGCCAGGGCCTTAGCAACTGACCCCGATATATTACTAGCTGATGAGCCCACAGGTAACCTAGATTCCAAAACTGGTGATGAAATCTTAGGTCTTTTTCAAGAGCTACATGAAGAAGGTAGAACTATCTTGATGGTCACTCATGAAGAAGAAGTAGCCAAACACTGCCAAAAAATAATTAGAATTCGTGACGGTGTTGTAGAACGTATAGAAGAAGTGAAAGATAGACAAATGGCTACTTTCACAGGTGATATTCCATGAACACAAAACTAGTCTCTTCTAATATTACCCTGAGCTCTAATTCCAATATTTCTTTTCCAATTTATCCTTTATTATTAAAAATAATAGCAAACTCAATTAATTATTTCTCTTATAACTATTTCTCAAGTTATTTTCCACGCCCATCATTTATAGTTTCGCAGCCTAAGACTTTCTCCTTTTACTTTCTTCTTTTTCCTAATTTGCTAAGAAATATCTTTCTTAGGTTTGATATAATGCATACTCACCCTACCCCAATTTTAGCTCCAGACAAGAGCCTATTAAAATGTTTTTAGAAAATATCAGAACTGCAATCACTGCACTATTCAGCAACCGTATGCGCTCACTTCTTACTCTTTTAGGGGTAGTAATTGGCGTATTTGCAGTAACTACCACTATCAGCATGGGTGCAATTGCTACCGCAGGCATAACAGGTGAATTAGAAGATTTTGGTTCGCAAAAAATAATCGTCTTTACCCCACGAGACAAACCCCTTGCTGCTAATTTTACAGATAATGATATTGAAGCACTCTCACGATTGCCTCTAATTGTGCAAAAGGTTCAAGACACTGCTGGTTTTGCAAAATATGATGACAAAGAAATTCAACTCAGTTTATCTGCTGTCTCGGCTGATACCACAGATACAAAAATTGCCAGAGGTAGAATATATAACGAACAAGATGAAGCTTATGCATCTAAGGTAATAATTTTGACTCAAGATGCTGTGCAAAACCTTTTTGATAAAGATGTTGATCCATTAGGTAAAGAAATAACTCTTACTATTGCTAATTCACGGACTGTATTTACAGTAATAGGCATAGAGGAAAAATCTGGCGGCTTATTAGGTATTGGTACTGGTGATGCTGGCACTATTCCTTTAAGTAGCTTTTACTCGGTAGTTCCATATGCTAAAAAGGGTGAATATCAATATCTCCCTATGCAAGTTGATTTAGATGTAAATGTTGATGATTTAGTATCTCAAGTCAAATCAATTTTAGAAAGACGACGAGAAAAAGATAGTTTTTCAATTAATACTATCAAAGGTTTATTAGATGCCTTTGGAAATATAACCAAGATTTTACAGTCAATCTTAGGTGGCATTGGTGCAGTTAGCTTGCTAGTTGGTGGAATTGGCATTTTAAATATTATGCTAGTTTCAGTGACAGAGCGTACTCGTGAAATTGGTTTACGCAAAGCTTTGGGTGCCAAAAAGAATGTAATTATGCAACAATTTATGATTGAAGCAGTTGTGCTAACAGTTATTGGTGGAGTAATTGGAGTAATTTTTGCCGTAGCAAGCCTTTATTTAATTGTTGCTGCAGTGCCATTTTTAGATAAGGTAATTATCAACCCAATGGTTATTATCATGGCTTTTGGAGTAAGCGTGGCTACAGGCATAATCTTTGGGGTTTGGCCTGCTAGCCGTGCTGCTAGCCTGAGCCCAATAGAAGCATTGAGGTTTGAATAATGTTAGTTAATATAAGGCCCTTAGATAGATATAATCAGGAATTAATATGTTTCTAGAAAATATCCGCTCCGCTCTACATGCTCTCATGGCAAATAAACAGCGTACTTTTCTGACCTTATTAGGTGTAGTAATTGGTGTTTTTGCAGTTACCTCTACCATTAGTATGGGTGCAATAGCCACAGCAGGGATTACAGGACAATTAGAAGAAGTAGGCTCTTCTAGTGTGCAATTACAATATAACGATGATGACATTACGGCAGAATTACTAAGTAAAGAAGATGCTGATGTTTTAGAAAGATTACCCGGTGAGGTTTTAAGGCAACGAGAGGATCCAGCGATTGCCATCTATAAAGATGAAAAAACTCAGATACAAGCAGTTGGCTCATCTGCGAATGCCTTAGTTGCAAATAAAACTATAAAAATTGCCAATGGTAGATACTTTTCTCAGCAAGAGTATGACCATGGTTCACATGTTGCTGTTTTATCTGAAGACTTAGCCAAAGAATTATTTGATAATGTAGACCCTCTAAATAAAGAAATTTATTTAGAAAGTCCTACAACCAGAGCATTATTTACAGTTATTGGCGTAAAAGAAAAAGTTGGTGGTGCATTGGGTGGCTTTATTGATCAAAAAGATGCTGAAATCCCATTAAGCATTTATCACAACTATTTTGACAAACCCACCAAAAATAAATTTTATTCTTTAACTGTTACTACCGAAGACTTATCTAGCAACCTAAAGGATTTAGAAGAACGTATTAATTCGATTATGAAGCGCAGAAGAGCTGAGGGCAGCTATACTTTTCAATCAATAGCTGGTCCGCTGGATTTATTTAACAATATTACTCGGATATTACAATTTATCTTAGGTGGCATTGGTGCAATTAGCTTAGTTGTAGGTGGTATTGGTATTTTAAACATTATGTTAGTTTCTGTAACTGAGCGTACCCGTGAAATTGGTTTACGCAAAGCTCTGGGCGCTAAAAAGAATACAATAATGCAGCAATTTATGATTGAGGCAATTGTACTAACCGTAATTGGTGGCTTAATAGGCATAATCATGGCAATTAGCAGCCTGTATTTGATCGTTGCTTTAGTACCATTTTTAGATAAAGTAATTTTAAACCCTATTATGATCTTTGCAGCCTTTATGGTTAGCGTTTTAACTGGAGTAATCTTTGGAGTTTGGCCTGCAAATAGAGCTGCTAATCTTAGCCCGATTGAGGCTTTAAGGTATGAATAGACTAGCTTAGCTGAAACATGCGGCGGCGACTGCCGAGAAGGTGCTATTGCTCAAATAGCATCAGCCACTGGGAGGGCATATTGGCTAGTTATGGGATTAGGAGCTTTCTTAACTAAGGGTAAACCCTCAGTAATTACGTTCTTTTATCTTTAAATCACTGGGCAAGGTTAGCATCCACTCGGTGACAGCATGTACCGCACCACGAGCAGTTTTAGTAATTATTGGGTCGCCAAAGCTCTCGAGTCTAACCAAATATTCTCTACCCACTTTACGCCGTATCACCACTAGCAGCTGCTGGTTTAAATCAGGCTCATCAACTGAAGCTCTTACTAAATAACGTTCTAAAGTCTCATCATTATAGTCATAGCTTTTGGCAACTTCATGCAGCACAATATGACCAAGGCCATATTTTATTACTTGTTTGCTAAAGCTGAATCTCTCAGGCATTTCGCCTTCTAAAACTGAGTGGGGCATTTCTTTAAACCTTTCTAAAGCTTTGTATTCTGGGCTTTGATTGCCATTATATTTAAAAACTTGATAATAAAGTGGCTTGCCTTGTTTTTTCCATTTAAGGGCATATTTTGTTTCAAATACGGCTTCGGGTACTTCTTTTTCTACTAAGTCAAAAAGTTTTGAGGTTTTGCTTTCTGTTTGGGCAAATTCAAAATATTTTTTATGATCAGTTGCTAAGCGAATTTCTCCACCTTTTTTTAAACGGCTAGCTGCTAGCTGGAAAAAGCTATCTTGCAATAATCTGTTTTTTTCATGGCGTTCTTTGGGCCAAGGGTCTGGAAAGTTTACAACAATTGATGACAAAGTATTAGGACTAAAAAGGTTTTTTAGGGCAAAATCTGCCCTAACCTTAATTAAGCGTACATTAGTAATTTGTTCGTCGTTTAGTCTTTTTAAGGCTCGGTACAGGCTCGAGCCTGATATCTCTAAACCCACATAGTTATTAGCTATCTCTTGCTTTGCCCTGAAGGCTGTATATCTACCATCACCAAAGCCGATTTCTAAATGCAAATTATTTTTGCTATTAAATTCCTTCTGCCAAACTATAGGAAATTCTTTTTTACGCCATAAAAGCATTGGCTTAGTCATAGTATCTTATTCCTTAAAGTATTTTCCATCTTACTTAGTAATCAATTTTTGACCTTTACAAGTTTTAAAAAAACTAAATATCTAGGCTCGAGTATTATTACATATATTACTAACAAAGCATGAAAAGTTCTTAATATGTATCCTATTTGCTTGAGTTTGTGAAATAAATCTTTTAATATACGGGTATATAAGGACTTTTGTCCCAGACTTATGTTTTGATGTCTGACACGTAGTTAGCTCGTTGTTTAGCAAAATTATAGTAGCTATATCCGTGTTTACATCAAAAAAATTTAAGCGAGCTTGTGAAAGAAGGTACAAGGTGTTACAAAAACCCAAAGTAGTCATTATCGGAGCAGGTTTTGCTGGCTTAAATGCAGCCAAGGGTCTTAAAAATACTCTTGTAGATATTTTAATGATTGACCAAAATAACTATCACACCTTCCAGCCATTACTTTATCAGGTAGCCACAGCTGGGCTCGAGCCTGCTGACATAGCCAAGCAAGTACGTCATATTTTTAAACAACAAAAAAATTTCCGCTTTCGTCAAGGCACTGTGGTAAATGTCGATTGGGATAAAAAATATATTCTCCTAAGAGATGCTACTAATATTTCTTTTGACTATTTAATCATTGCTGCTGGTGCTATTTATAACGACTTTGGAGTAACTGGTGTAAAAGAGCATGCCATCTATCTAAAAAGCCTAGCAGATGCCGCAAATTTGCGTAGCCATATCTTGCAACAATTTGAACTAGCCAGTGCCAAGCCTGAATTAATTGATACTGGAATTTTAAATTTTGTAATTGTAGGCGCAGGCCCCACAGGAGTAGAAATGGCAGGAGCGCTTATGGAATTATTTTCTCATGCACTTAAAAATGATTACCCTGAGTTGGATTTATCAAGGGCTAAGGTAATTATGCTCGAGGCTAGCCCCAATGTACTTAATCCATATAGTTCTAAATCACGTTCTTATAGCGAGCATGTTTTACGTAAGCGAGGTGTGGATTTAAGGTTAAATACAACTGTTAAAAAGGTGAATGCAGACAGCGTTGAATTAGATAATGGTGAAATTATTGCTAGCAAAAGCCTAATCTGGGCAGCGGGAGTACGAGCACATCCATTAGTAGAAGCTTTAGCTTTGGGCTTGACTCATGGATTTCGTATTAAACTAACTAAAGCAATGAATATAGCAAATAAAGCTTATGTTTATGCTCTTGGAGATATAGCTGGCGTGGAGGATAAAGATGGTAAATTATATCCACAAGTTGCTACCGTAGCTATTCAACAAGGTAAACATGCTGCAAAACAAATCAAAAAGCAAATCAAAGGCCTAGCCGTAACAGATTTTAATTATTTTGATAAAGGGAACATGGCAATTATTGGCCGCAATGCTGGTGTCGCCGAGTTGTCTAAAAACTTGTCAGGGATACATTTACGTGGATTTTTGGCTTGGCTGGCTTGGTTATTTATTCATCTTATTTATCTACCAGGACATCAAAACCGATTTATTGCTCTAGCTAATTGGACTTATAACTATTTTAGCTATGATAGGCATGTTCGCCTAATAAGTTTTATGCAAAAATCCTCTGAGCGAGAAGCTGCTTCGCCAAACAAAAACCAGAAATCAAGTATTAAAGCATAGGAGCTAAAGCTTCTATAAAGTTAAAATTTTATTTCTTGGCCCTATCATTCAATATTTTTAAATCCAAAATATTCTTGCCAGCCAGCTATCCGTTCATATAAAACTAGGCGACCATATTTCTTAGGCTCGAGCCTAAGAAATCATTAATATCACCATAGCCGCCATAATCATGCCAATCACATAAGAAAACCCGTAACCTAAATCTACATACAGAGTACTCTCCTTTTGTTCCGATTTCCATAGGTACAAACCAAAGCCAGCTAAAAGCTATTATGAAAAAAGCAATTGCTATTTCACGTAAAATTAAAATACTTTTCTTTTTAGTTACAATATGCTTGCTAACTTGAGTTTAGAGTTGTACAAAACAAAGAGCACCCCTAATCCCTTTGAAAATCAATAGTTTTTAAC
>CAMZLP010000044.1 GCA_947311535.1 uncultured Deinococcota bacterium
AAAATATAAATATAATAAATTGATTTGGGATTTTATCTTTACGTGTTGCATAGCCCGCCACTAATATAGAAATAAAAGCACTAAGTAGTGAAGCAATTCCAAGATAATTGTTTAACAACACTATACTTTCTCCCTAAATTTTGCAACAAATTCATTTAATATCATTTTTATACTTAAACCTTCTATTATTTAGCACTGTATTCATTACAAAACTCTTACCATAAAGTTAAATTATGGACGATGAATTTAGTATTTTTAATGAATTACTTCTCTTATGCAGCACAATGTCAATTTAATAACTTTGCAATATATAGATGGTCAAATCTTTTAAATTTATATTGGGCTTAGTAGGAAATAACATCAATCAAAGTTTTTTATTCTTTAGTGTTTTCATGATATATTAATCTAAGGCTATTCACATTTCAATACCTATCCATTTATCTCTTTAGGCTTTTATAGCTAAATCGAGCTAAGATGGCATATAAGACGACATAACTTATCAAAAAAGTTTATTAATTATAAAAACTTCTTCTGGCATTAATCACAAAAATGTTATTAAAAAATCCTGATATTGAAAATGGCGGAGAGAGGGGGATTTGAACCCCCGGTACGCTTACACGCACACACGCTTTCCAAGCGTGCTCCTTAAGCCACTCGGACATCTCTCCATGCTGCTATAAAAGTGTATCAGTCTTGCCATAAACAATGCGTATGTAAACTACCAGTAATATAAATGGCAATTAGTGCCAATCTAGAGCATGTGACTGCTCACTACCGCTAAAACCCAGCTTTCTATAGATATCTTTAGCATGGTAGTTTTGATCAGCGACTATCAGCAAATATTTTACCCCAAAGTTTTCTAATCCATACTGCCCCACATAGTAAAGCAGATTTGAAGCAATTCCTAAATTTTGGAACTCTGGCAACGTAATTACCGCTTGATAGCGTGCAACATCATCTTTAAAAAACAAGCCCATATCAGCCACAAGTTTGTCATCTACAAAAGCCCCAAACCACTGACCCGCACCGGCTTCAATCATCTTTAGGTATGATTTGGCATTGTTTTGCCAAAATTCTCGATAAGCAATCTCTTCTTCGTCTCCACGTACTAGCACATGGTTTTCTATTACAGCTTGCAGTTCTTTTTTAAAATCTAATAGGCGTAGTTCTATATCTATTTTGGCTATTTTAGGCTTTATAAGCTCAGAGCTAGTTTGCACAATATCGCTCTCCAGCTTATAACCCGCTTTAATAAAATCATCGATTTCTCCTAATTCACCCCTAGGGTTATCCCAAGCAAACAGGAAATGATTTATCTCAGGTGGTTGACCAATATGTTTAATAAAAAGTTTTTGCCATATCTTAAAATCAGCTTTTTTTGGGGGGCTATCAAATATCAAATAGTTACCCCAACGGAAACTTGGATTAGTTCTTGTTTTTACGGCAATAAAATTGTCAAAGTGGCTTACCTCAGCTTCAAAGTTATGAAAAATTAAATCAGTTTTGATACCAAGGGATTGAATTTTCATCATTTAGCAACTATAGCATTTAATTTTTTTACTGAGCAGGCTTAGGAAATTTAGAGGCAATAAGCGTAACTGCCATTGCGCTAATGAAGTATAAGACTATAGCTATAGCACTAAGCATTCCACCCCAATACCGCAATTGGTAGCTGTACAAATCACCGTATAGACGTACTGCTAATGAGACATGCAGTAAAACAAGCGGAGCATAGAGAATTTTTGAAAATTTTATTTTTAGCTTTAAAACTGCCGGAAAAATAACCGGAGCATGGGCAAATACCATAGAAAAAACAAAGCCTAAGAAAATAGCATGCAATGGTCCATCATATTGAGGACCAGCTAGCCTCATACCAACAACTAAAAACCATATACCAGCCACAGCTAGCCAAAAGTAAGCTGCTAGTAAAGCTGCAGCCATAAATCTGTACACACCGTCTCTTTTAATATTTACCCTAGCAATGTCATAACGAAGCAACCAAGCAGCCATAACTAAAAAAGCAAATGCAACAATCCTTATGCCAATATCTTGATTAACAAGCATTATAAGCAAACCAATAATATTAATAACTACCGAGCCCAGAAAAACCTGCACAGCAAGTTTAGGCTTTTTAACAAATCGACTAAGCTCGAGCCTTTCCCCAGTGATAATCAAAACTAAATAACTAGCCCAAAATATCACAACTGTATTGAGAGGGATATTAAATGTCCAAAGAATATTAGCAACAAATAAAGCTAAAGCACCCAAAGCCATAACAAAGCTAAAATCTGCTTTTTGTAATATAAATAGATAAATTGCCGAAATCAAGTAAACACCACTGCCAACAACAAATAATAAAAGGCTGAATCTTGTTGTTCCAAACAATAGGCTAGAAAAACCAGCCAAGCCTAAAATTAGAGGTGACAAATATACCCACAACTTAGCTAAACCCACAGCGCGCTCGAGCGCAATCAAAGTAGCAAAAAATGCAACTACCATGAGTGGTCCATGCTGCATGGCAGAAACATTATTTGGCAATTGCCAGCCCATACGTAAAAGACCTGCCCAAAGCCCAGAAATCATTAAAATTACCGCTGAAAAAAGTAAACTAACTCGAAGCACTAACATCTTAGAAAGCTTAACTCTTTGTTACACGGACAAATGTCTCTCTTTTTAAAGCCTAATAATCTTGAGTTTAGAGTTCAAAAGACAAAAGTACTAGACAAAGAGTTAAGCTTTCTAAGATGTTAGTGCTTCGAGTTAGTTTACTTTTTTCAGCGGTAATTTT
>CAMZLP010000045.1 GCA_947311535.1 uncultured Deinococcota bacterium
GGCGCTCATGCCGTCCCACCGGAATATAAAAACAAGGCTGATGCTTATATTGATTATATTGTAAATACCATGCTACCCGAAGTCCATAAAACTGGCTTAGTAACAGCCATAGACGCCTACTGCGAGCATTTGGCTTTTAGCCTTGAACAAACAAAAAGAGTCTTTGAAAAAGCCAGCTCTTTAGGCCTAAGAGTAAAACTCCATGCCGAGCAGTTCTCGCAAATGGGAGCTACAAAATTAGCTTGCCAATATAATGCTTTATCCAGCGACCACTTGGAGTATATTGACGGAGAATCCATAATTGCTATGTCAAAAAGCAATACCATAGCAGTTTTATTGCCCGGAGCATATTATTCACTCCGTGAAACCCAAAGCCCGCCCATAGATTTATTTAGAAAACATAAAGTAGCAATGGCCATAGCCACAGACCTAAACCCAGGTACCTCACCTCTGGCTTCGCTATTACTAATGCTAAACATGGCTGCTGTGCTATTTAAAATGACAGTACAAGAAGCCCTCTTGGGGGTAACAAAAAACGCCGCCAAAGCTTTGGGCCTAGAAGCCAGCAAAGGCAGCTTGGCTGTAGGCTATGATGCTGATTTTTGCATTTGGAATCTTGAGCATCCCAGAGATTTAGTAGCTTCATATCTAGCAAATGCCTTGGATTATAGTGTTTACGCCGGAGAAAAAGTAAATGTATAAGCCAGCCTACAAAAACCTTTGGACTGGCCGAGTTGATGCCGAAGATGGCGACTTGGGCAAAAGATGGCATGAAAAAATTGAGTTTATAGAATACCCTTACCAAACAAAAGCAGGTATAGCCTTTTTGGGTTTTGCTTGCGATGAGGGCGTGCGTAGAAATAAGGGCCGAATTGGTGCAGCTGACGGCCCCAATGCCTTAAAAAGCTCGCTAGCAAAGTTTGCATGGCATTTAAAAAATACTAAGATCTATGATTGCGGAAACGTTCTTTGTAAGCAAAATTTAGAGCTTGCCCAAGCTGAGTTATCAAAACACATTAACCAACTAATCAAAAACGAGCACTTCCCTATTATCTTAGGTGGTGGGCATGAAGTCGCTTTTGCCAGCTTTATCGGCTTAGATGATGCCTTGGCTAATAACAAAGATATAGCAGTTATTAATTTTGATGCTCATTTTGATTTACGTAAAAGTAAAACTCCAAACTCAGGCACTGGTTTTAGCCAAATTGCTAAACGCTGTCAAGAAAATGGCACTAAATTCAGTTATTTTTGCCTTGGTATTGCCCAATCTGCCAACAGCAAGGCTTTGTTTGCAAAAGCTGCTGAGCTAAACGTGAGCTACATTCTTGATAAGCAAATGAGCAATAAAAACCTTGAGAAAATAAAGGCTAGATTACACGAATTTTTAAAAAACAAAGAGCATATTTATATTTCATTTGATGCTGACGTATTGCCAGCCTACCTCATGCCAGCTGTTAGTGCGCCTGCGGCACGTGGCGTAAAGCTAGAAATAATAGAAGATATTTTAGAATTTTTGTTTCAATACTACCGTAAAAACATAAAATTGATTGATTTTCCTGAATTTAATCCTAAATATGATACTAATAGCCTTGAGCAAACTGTATTAGCTAGGCTTATTTATGACCTAAGCATTTTTATTGCTCATGATTTAGACTAAAGGTAGATTAAGTCTAACAATCCCGAAATTACAAAGAATAGAGAGTAAAACTATCTTGATAACTAGCCATTCCTATCCTTTTCAGGTTCTGGGGTCATTTCCACTCGGATAAAATATCTCTTTCCACCCACAATAGCTACTCTTTCATCAAATTCTTCTAATAATTCTACTAACCTATATTGCAATTCTCTGGCATCTTCAGTTCTGAAAAATAAATTCCTTACACTAACAAAAACAGTAGAATATTATGGCTTTACCAACTCCTTGCTAATCCCCGTAATAATTTTACCACCGGACATCATAACCGGAATTGTCCAATGATCATCATCTCTATCCAAATACACGAATTAATCTCATTATGAAAAGATTTCACACAATTTACAATATATAGCAGTCAAACTAGGTAAGCTTAAGCTATGTTCAAAATTGGCTACGGCGAAGACTCCCACGCTCTTGAAAAGGGTAAAATACTGACTATCGGTAATTTACAAATAAAAAACAGCCCCCGCGGCACAATTGCTCATAGTGATGGTGACGTGCTTTTGCATGCTTTAAGCGACGCTCTGTTATCGGCCTTTGCAGCTGGCGATATTGGTAAATATTTTCCCCCTTCAAATATGGATTATAAAGACTTGGATAGCAACATTATTTTAGCTAAGGTTTTAGAATTAATAAATTATGACAATCTAAAAATAAATAATATTGCGGCGGTAGTTATTTTGGATAAACCCAAATTAGGTGATTTACGTGAAGCTATTCAGGCAAGAGTAGCCGAACTATTAGCCATAGAAATTAATAAAGTAGGTATAACATTTAAAACTAGCGAAGGTCTGGCGGAGAGACATGTGCAGGCTCGAGTTACGGTATTATTAGAGCTAATCTAACCCAAAGGAGATTAATATGGCTGCAAAAGTAGGCGAAAAAGCACCTGAATTCAGTTTAAAATCAAACTTAGATAAGGAAATCAGCTTGGCTGATTATACCGGCAAGAATATTGTTTTAGTATTTTATCCGTTGGATTTTTCACCGGTATGCAGTATTCAATTACCTGAATACTCTAATCGAAAAGTTGATTTCGAAAAAAATGATGCTGTAGTACTCGGCGTAAACCGTGATAGTGTTTATACCCACAAGGCTTGGGCTACTGAATATGGTATTGATATACCATTATTAGCAGATATGAACGGCGCAACCGCTGATGCTTATGGTGTTTATTTAGATGCTGCTGGCATAAGCAAGCGGGCAGTTTTTATTATTAACAAAGATGGGGTTTTAAGCTTTGCACATATAGAAGACAGCCCTGGTGACTTTACCTTACCGGCTGATAAACTAATTGAAGAACTAGCCAAGCTATAAATAAACCCTCAACCCTCGCTCAGAGGGTTATTTTTTTGCTTTCAAGCAATTAGGATTTATAATAAGTTATGGAAAACGACTGTGAAAGCGTAGAGCTAGAAATAAATGATGAAAAACTAATAAATAGAGCCGTATTACTACTAAAAGGCTTTGCAGACCCAACTAGATTTAAGATACTGTGCTTATTAAAAGACCAAGAGGTCTGTGTGCATCAAATTGTAGATGCTTTTGATATTAGCCAATCAGCCATCAGCCACCAATTGCGGATATTACGAGATGCTAGGCTAGTTATCAGCCGTAAAAAAGGTAGGCATGTATATTACAAACTGGCTGATCAACATATTTTGGATATGTTGCAAGATAGTCTTTCGCACTCTAATGAAAAATCCTAAGAATCTAAAAATTATACTGCTATCTTCGATAATTTAATCAAGACCAATCAAACCTCGCCGTAGCATTATTTTTTCACAAAAACGAAAGACTATTGCGCCTATTAAAATACTGGCAAGCGCACCAATTATAATAGGGTAAACATTCGCTGTGCCAGATCTAATATACAAGAGACCTGAGGCAAAAACCGACCAAGTAGACAGCTTAGTTAATAATACTGGCGAAGCACCGATTGCTGCACCAAAAACTACAAACCATACAAACTGTGAAAGTGTTTGGATTTTTTGATATATCAACCTAAAACCGGCTAAAGCTAAACCCATCCCAAACATATACATATAGACCGGAAAACCAATAATCAGCAAACGCAGTGGCAACTCAAGATCTTGGCGTAGAATTAAAATAATAATTAGCATGAATGTACTTAGGGTAATTATCGTTTCAATTGCATAGCCTAAGGATACAGCAAAAAGATATTGCAAACTATTTAAAGGCCTAAGATAAAACTCTTGCAAACGCAATTTCGATTGAGCCAAAACTTTAGTCGGTGCTTGAAATCCAGCACCTGCCAAAAATGCCATAAACAATGCTCCGGTGCCTGTTTCAAGGCTTGTACCTTTAATAATTACTGAGCTACCTAATGATAACAAAATAATAATTGTGATAAAAGATACCGTATTTAGTATAAATTGCAACGGATAACGAAATTCTTCAATAAGACGATTTCGAAATGTTAGACAACTAATTTTCCAAAGGCTTGTCATTATTCACCTCTCGTTCTGTGAGCTCTAAAAAAGCGTGTTCAAAATCAATATAATCTTCAATTTTCAGAATAGTTAAATTATTCTTTGTTGCAAAACTAAATACTTCAGCTAAATATTGGCTATCTTTAGGCACAATAATTGAGTTATCCTCAATTTGAAATTTGGCCTTGTTTACTTCAACAAGCGATTCTGAAATATCATCAAAACTAAGCCTAAGTTTTTCTTGCCCCAGAGAAGCGATCAGCACATCTGGCTGACCCTCAAAAATAGTTGCCCCTTTATTTATGACAACGACATTATCAACTATTGGTCTAATGGCATTTAATTGATGCGATGAAATAATAACGCCGGTACCTTCGCTTACAACTTCTTTAAGATGCTGATAAAATTCCTGAGCAGAGCCAACATCCATGCCCAAAGTTGGTTCATCTAAAATCAAAAGCTTGGGTCTATGCAAGAGTGCTAAAGTCAGAGCAAGTTTTTGCCGCATACCACGTGATAACTCTGTTACCATTTTTGCCCTATGAGCGGTTAAATCAAATTTCTCAAATAATTCATCTATATTGTGCTTGATGGTTTTATTGTCTAGACCATAGCAAACAGCTGTATATTTAGCTACTGCATCTAATGTCCATCTTGCTATCAGTTCACGTTCACCCTCTAAAATTGCACCAACATCACGTAAGATCTTGTGTCGGCTAGCTGAAGGTAGCATCCCCAATACGCTAACATCGCCTTTTTCAGGGCTAATCAGGCCTAAAATTACTCGAATTAGCGTAGTTTTACCTGCCCCATTTTGCCCTATCAAGCCCACAATTTCACCCTTAGCTACTTTTAGGTTAGCATCAGATAAAGCAGATATCGCCGTACGCCCTATCGGTTTATAAGATGCTGCAACAGAATTAATTTTAACTAGCAAGCTGCACCTCTTTTTTCTCTTCAAACATCTACAAACCCTCCTAAGCACATTATAAATATAGGTTTTATCAACGAGGTTGGGATTTGAAGTATAAAAGGTTGCTTTTTTTATGGGGGGGGTAATAATTAAAATAAGTACATAAATAAGCAACCTTTCAATATATTACAATCACCACAAAACATAAAATTATATGTTTAAAACAGGTAAAACTGTTCTGGTATGGATAAATCATCAAAGCCCATTTTATGTTCTTTTCCAATAGCGAGTAGCAGAACAATATTATCTACAAATCAAAAATCACTTGTATAGAGCTCAGATTTGAATTGAAATATATGTTATTAAAAACACCCAAACTCCAGTTACTTTCCCAAAAATCCGTGGGCTATATTTCTTCATAGAATTAGGTACGGTTACCAATATCCTAATCGCCTAACATTACGATATTGGATGCTAGGCAAAAGGTGTGGTAGAAACAAAATCTTGACATATGAATACATGTTCATATATACTATCTATTATTGATACTACTAAAAAAAGAGGTAATTATGCCAAATACATCTACAAACCCCAAAACAAGCCCCGAAGCAGAGGTCTGCTACATAATCAACGGTATGGACTGTGCTGATTGTGCCAATAAGATTGATGATTTAGTAAATCGCACAGAAGGCACAAGCAATGGTCGGGTGAGTTTTATCAATCAAACTTTAAAACTATATTTAGATGAAAAGCTTACCAGCAAAGCAGAATTGGAAAAAAAGGTTCGCTCTCTTGGTTATGAAATTAGTGAAAAAACAGATGATGAAAATAATGCTAAGCCTAAAGAAAGCTGGTATCAATCTAAACAAGGTAAATTAGTTCTTTTTTCTGCTGGCTTACTTATTACCGCAATAATTTTAAGCTTTATTCTGCCTAATTTATCCACTTGGTTTTATGTAGCTGCAATTCTGGTCGGCGTATTCCCGTTAGTTCGCAAAGCTTTTGCCTCGGCAAGATTGGGTAATCCTTTTACTATTGATATGCTGGTTAGTATTTCGGCACTTGGTTCTATCTTTATTGATGCAGCTACCGAGGGTGCAGTAGTAGTATTTTTATTTGCAGTAGGCGAGCTTTTAGAGGGGATAGCAGCCGGAAAGGCTCGAGCCGGTATTAGAGCACTAGCAGACTTAGCACCCAAAACGGCCTTACTTGTAAAAGATAATAAGGTTGAAGAAATCTTAGCTAAAGATTTAAAAATTGATGACATTATAGAAGTCCAAGCGGGCGGACGAGTAGCAGCTGATGGTATAATAATCAGTGGTGAATCTGCTCTTGATGATTCTGCAATTACCGGTGAAAGTGTGCCTGTTAATAAAAGCATTAATGACCGAGTCTATGCCGGTAGCATAAACTCTGACGGTTTATTGCGCATAAAAGTAACTCATGACCCCAAAGACAACAGCATTGCCAAAATAATTCATTTGGTGGAGCAAGCCCAAGAATCCAAAGCCCCCACAGCAAGGTTTATTGATAATTTCAGCCGTTGGTATACACCGCTAATTATGCTTATTTCTCTTTTAGTAGCAATCGTTCCACCCTTAGCATTTGCCCAGCCTTGGCATATTTGGTTGTATAAAGCCTTGGCATTATTGCTAATTGGTTGCCCTTGTGCTTTGGTCTTGAGTGTGCCAGCGGCAATTACCTCGGCAATTTCGGCAGCTGCAAAGCGGGGCATATTGCTAAAAGGTGGTGCGGTTTTAGAAAACATGAACAAGCTAAAAACCATTGCTTTTGATAAAACCGGTACATTGACTGAGGGTAAACCAAAAGTGACTGATTTAATTAGTTTAGATGATAATTTGAATCTTCTTAAGTTGGCGGCTAGCGTGGAAATAGGCTCGAGCCATCCCCTAGCCAAAGCCATAGTGAACAAAGCTCAAAGTGAAAACATAAGCTTAATTAAAACTTCTGACTCTAAAACCATAAGGGGTAAAGCAGTGAGTGCTTTAATCGAAAATAGCTTAGTTGCCGTTGGTTCGCCCCGTTATGCTGCCGAAATTAGCAAAATTGATGACAATACAAAAGCACAAATAGACGTTTTAGAATCTGCTGGAAAAACCGTAGTAGTAGTCTTAAAAGAACAAAGAGTAATTGGCATCATAGCCTTACAAGACCAAGAGCGTAGCGAAGCCAAAAATGCTATTGCTAAGCTCAAAAGCTTAGGCATAAAAAGCATTATGCTAACCGGCGACAATGCCAAAACTGGCCAAGCAATTGCCGACAAGCTCGGAATGAATGTAAAAGCTGAACTAATGCCCCAAGAAAAGTTAGAATTCATAAAAGAATTAAAACAAGCTGGCAACATTGCCATGATTGGTGACGGCATAAATGATGCCCCTGCCCTTGCTCAGGCAGACATCGGTATAAGCATGGGTGGTGGCAGTGACGTAGCCTTAGAAACCGCCGATGCTGCTCTCTTGCAAGACTCTGTGGACAGCGTGGTCGAATTGCTACAGCTCTCGCGGGCAACTATGCGTAATATCTACCAAAATATCGGTTTTGCTCTTGGTTTAAAAGCAATATTTTTAGTGACTACTTTACTAGGCTTAACGGGTCTCTGGCCAGCCATTATTTCTGATACTGGTGCCACTGCTCTAGTTACGGCTAACGCCCTTAGGCTTCTAAATTTTAAAGCAAAATAAAAATGGAATAAAGCAAAATTCCATTTTTATACTAGCTACCGCCTACTAGCTACTAGCTCCTGCCCTTTAATTACACTGCCCATTTGCTGAGGCCTTAAATTCTTTATTATTTATCATAATTCCATTAACACTTTGATACACAGAATACGCCAAAACGCGGCCATCAGTCGCCTCGAGCATAAGCACATTTTCTCCTATAAGGCTAGCTACTGGGTGCCAATTACCACTGTGCTCATCAGATTCGGTAAAAGTATCATTATAACTACCCATCGAGATATCTTCAGAACGATAGTATTCATAACCATAGCGACCATCACTACAAAACAAATAGCTTTCATTTTCATTCTTTTTGTTATTAGCAAAGTCAATATCTTTCATAAGCAGTAAACCTTGCAACCTACCCTCAGATATTTGAGCCTGAATCTTTACATTTATTTCACCCTGAATTAGCTGCCCTTCATAACCACCGCTTACAGCCACCAAATTTAAACTGGTTTCACCCTCGGTATATTAGCCGCTATAATCTTGGCCAAAACCGATACTTAATAATAAAACAATGCTTAGTAATAATAACTTTCCCATTTTAAAGCACCTCCATGGTCTTTATTTTAAAAAATAGAGCGTTACACAAGCGTTACAAAAATCTGTAAACTAAGTCTAGCATAAAAAAAAGGCTCAGAATTACTGAGCCTCAAAAATAAAAATAAAAACCTATAAAGCTTTTAGACGCTCATAAGCCACAGCGGCACGTTCTTTAATAGCACTGTAATCGGTTGTTTTACCAGCCATCATCATATGCATATTTCTATGCTGGTCAACATCACCAAAAATTGAATTTAAGACTTCAACCTCTGTCCCCGAGCGTAGGCTCGAGTCTTCACGAAACATTGTTGTATAGCTGTATTCAAACTGCCTATCATCAATTTCATCACTGATATAGGCATTTAAAATATTCAAATAAGGGCTTAAATCGCTCTGGGCGGCATTATCAGAAGAAACTACTTGCTTACTTTCTGGTAGTTTATCAAAACCAACTGCCAAATTCTCTGGGGTAATCTCCCAATTATTTGTTTCAAAAACCGCTGCACCATCTTTAAATAAAATGACTTGCGGTGAATGATGGATTATTTGAGTACGCTCAGTAAGATAATTACTAGCTGGTCTATCTTCGATCACTCTAATTACACCAGTCATCAAGTCTTCTCTAGGCTCGAGCTTTTCTTGTAAAAAGCCAAAACCTTGCATGGTTTTATGACAACCCCCAGCTTTAAAAATCACACTGGTCGGAAATTCTTTCAAAAACCCTGATACATCCTCTGGGCTAGTTAAATATACAATTCTATCTTTTAACATTCTTACCTCTTTCTTTTAAGAATAATTGAAAGCATTTTACTAGGGTTTTTAGAAAAATATAGTTATATGAGCTTTATTCGAGTAAATGAGCCTGCACCCAAGGCATACAATTTTCACAATAGTGAGCAGCATATTAGATATAAAATAGAAAAATTGACTGGCAAAATTCACAGCGATAAACATCATCTCCTGCATATGGTTAAGAGTCTAAAACGGTTCTGGCAGTAGTAGGTCAATAGCTTAACTCAGTCGGGTAATTATCTAAATCAGCTTTTGCCCTTATTTCTTTTAAACCAAATTATCCATATATACTAATGACTTGCTTATATTCTTGACAGTTGTCCAAGCTTGATATTTATCTTTTTGGCAATCACAAGCTAAATTATCTTTAGCATTTAATAGCAAAATCAAAAAGTTTTCTTTAGTCATAAATAAGCTGCAGGTCTAATTTACAATCTTAGTACGTCTACTATTAAAGTCTTGCAAAACATAACGGCCAATTGTCTTGGGGCTAGTAAAATAAGCTTTTCCTTTGGTCATTTGTGACACTCTTTGTACAAAAGAGATTAATTCTGGATCACTAGCTAACATAAAGGTATTTATCTGTATTCCTTGCCTACGGCAACTGGATACCTCTTTTAAAGTTTCGGCCATTACAACAGGGTCTAGACCAAAAGCATTTTTATATACCCGACCGTTAGGCAAAGTCACTGCTGAGGGTTTACCATCAGTAATCATTATTATTTGCTTCATATCTTTATTTTGACGTTTTAAAATCTTTTGAGCCAAGCGTAAACCAGCCGCCGTATTAGTATGATATGGCCCTACTTGGGCAAGTGCTAGTTTTGATAAGGGGATTTCTTCGGCAGAATTATGAAAAAGTAGGAACTTAATCACATCACTCTTATATTCAGTTTTTATCATATGTGCTAAAGCCAAGGCAACTTGTTTGGCTGGTAAAAACCTATCTTCACCATACAAAATCATCGAATGAGAGCAATCAAGCATGACAACTGTAGCCGCTGACGATTTATATTCTGATTGCATAACCTCAAGATCACCATAGTCCAAATTTAGTTTGCCATTATGCAAACCCCTTTTGGCAGCATTTTTAAAAGTTTCGGTAATATTAAGGTTCATAGCATCACCAAATTCATAATTTTTAGTTTCGGCTATTGCTTCTACCCCGGTGGTTTTTTGTTTTGTGCTGTGCTGCCCTAAGCTCGAGCTTCCACTAGCGCCTAGCACATCTCGTAAGGTTTTATAACCCAAAAAATCAATTGATTTATTTGTTAGTTCAAACTTCATATTGGGGTCAGTCTCTGCTGATAATGCTCCTTGGCCTTGACCATCATTAGCCGATGGGTTTAAGAAGCCTTCTTGTTCTAATCTACTTGCCAATTCTTTGGCAATATCCCCTAATTCTGTATCTAACCAATCATCAGAGGCAAAAGCATCGTCAATCATATCTTGGCTAATCAATTCATTATTTATCATGGCTTCGGCAATTGCCGCGTATAGCTCTTCTAAGGTCATGTCCGAGTTTGGGTCAGGAACCCAAGGGTTAGTATTAAAACCACTCTCTAGCAATCTATCAGAAATCATACTCATTAAATCAGCCATATCCAAATCATCAAGAGTAGCTTCATATTTGGAATATCTTGTAATCATTAGTTCCAACTTTTCTTAATTACTGATGACTCTTGAGCACTACTATATAGCTGCTCTTGGGCTCGAGCAATCTGTTTTAAAGAATATAAACCCTCTAATATGAACTCGGCATAAGTATTAATTATTTGGGCATCTTTGGATTTGGCTAGTAATTTAGCAAGAGGCAATAGTTTAGGTACAGATTTAAAGCTTTTGGTCAAATCAGCCGTTGCTAAATCGGCTACTTTTAAAACATTTTCCGCTTCAAAATATTCAACAATCTTTGAACTGTCAATATCATATTTACTAAAAACCTGCCCAACTGCTTTTTTAACTATCTCGGTGGCAACTTGCTCTGCACCTTTTAGCTCTCCTTCATACTCGAGCTCGAGCTTACCCGTAATAGACGATAAACTAGCATAGATGTCTTTTATTCTAATTATAGCTTTTTCATCTAAAACAAAAGCCCGCTGCTCCGCGCTGCTTAGTGCATTTTCCATCAAGCTGATAGGTAATCTTTGCGAAACCCCAGAGTGCTTGTCAACCCGCCTGTCCATCCTGGCCTGAAAAGCAATTTCTTCAATTATCTCAACAATAAAATCTAGAATTATAGCTTCATTCTCACGTTCTACCCAAGCTTCTTGGGCAGTAATTTTCATACCATCTTCAATATTTGTAGGATAGTGAGTTCTTATTTCAGAACCAATTCGGTCTTTTAAAGGCGTTATTATTTTTCCTCTGGCGGTATAATCTTCGGGGTTTGCACTAAACACCAGCATAACGTCAAGTGGCAATCTAAGAGGATATCCTCTTATTTGCACATCTCCCTCTTGCATAATATTAAATAATGCAACCTGTACTTTTGCCGATAAATCTGGGATTTCATTCATTGCAAATATGCCCCGATTGGCTCTTGGCAATAGCCCATAATGCACTGTCCTCTCATCAGCAATGTTTATACCTAATTTAGCTGCTTTAATAGGGTCAATATCCCCTATAATATCTGCCACTGTTACATCAGGGGTAGCTAGTTTTTCAATATAGCGAGCTTCTTTGGGCAACCAAGCAATAGGAGTTTCATCAGCTTTTTCTCTTAAAATCTCTTTAGCTTCTGCACTGATTGGCCTAAAGGGACTATCATTTAATTCTGTATTAGCAATCACAGGAATCTCATCATCTAATAAATCACTAAGCTGCCTTAATAAGCGAGTTTTGGCTTGCCCACGTAAACCAAGTAAAATAAAATTATGTTTACTTAATATTGCGTTAATAATCTGAGGAATCACTGTATCTTGATAAGAAATAATACCTTTAAATAAGGCTTTATTTTCCTTCAAACGCTTTATAGTGTTAGCACGTAATTCATCTTTAACGGATTTTTGAGGGCCGTAAGCACTAGCTTTAAGCTCTCCTAGAGTTTTAGCCTTCATAATTCGTACTCAAATTCAATAATTTAATAATGCTATCCATAAAACATGCTAGCACGTATAAAAATGAAAACTATATTTTAAAAAACCGACTTACGCAAACCTTCAATATCATGGTCTATTTTCACAGCCACATCAAATAATAGCTGATTAACTGTTTTCTTTATAGTAATCATATCAGAACTAGGTGGATCCCCCTGCCATAATTCAAATACAAATTTAACCTTTGTGACCATGTCTGTCTTAGCAGCTATTCTAACCAATGCTTCTTCCCCACGTAAAAGATTAAACTCCGCATCAATTACTTTACCCTCATAAATCAAAATTGCATAAACCGAAACTCCCATATAAAATTTTAAGAGCCCTGATTGCGAGTTTTGAGAAATTAAGTTTAGCAAATCAAAAATAGAAATCTTATCCAATTTACCTCGTAGTAATACTTCTCGCTTCTTCTGAGAAGTATCTTCTTGCAAATAAGAGCTATCATCTATTACTTTAGAAAACGCATCCACAACTTGCGGGTCAAACTTTTTACCAGATTGTGATTTGATTTCATGAACAGCTTTAGTAACTGGCCACGCACTCCTATAAGGCTGGTCATTAGTTAAGGTGTCAAAAACATCGGCCACTGCAACAATCTGCCCAAGTAGTGGGATTTTAAGCCCCCTCAAACCCATAGGATAACCGCTACCATCCCAAGCCTCGTGGTGGGTCTCTATAATTAAACGAGCCATTTTAATAACTGGGCTTTGAGAATTACCAAGAAGATTCAAACCCAGACCCACATGAGATTTCATAACTTCAAATTCTTCTTGAGACAACTTTCCTTTTTTTAACAAAATATTTTCCGGAACAAATATAGTACCTAAATCATGCAATTGGGCAGCCTGAGATATTAGTTTTAATTGCTCCTCAGGGATTCCTAACTTTTTAGAGATAAGGGCAGAGTAGTAGCCTACTCGCTGATTGTGATCGGCCTCAAAATTCCGCCTAAATTCAGCAGCTTTTGATACAGAGGCAACAACATCTAACCAACGCCTATCAGCTTGATTTAAATCTAGAGAAAGAGCAGCATACTTCACATAGTAAATATATGAAATGAACTCTTACAGTTCTCTTAGTTTTACAATATTAAAAATCTTACTTTATAAATTTAATACTTCAAGCTCACTAATTTGTAATATTATTGTAAGACTGAAAGATTTAAAATAAGTCCGATATATTTTTATTTTCTATTTATTTTTATAGTAAGTAAAAGCCAAAAGAAATCGAGGTTATGCAATGCGCTTTAAAAAAAGTGGTTTCTCTTTAATAGAGTTAATAATGGTACTTGGAATTACCGCAGTACTTATAGGGGTAGTTGGTTTTAATTTTGCCAAACAAAGACAAAAAGGAAACCTGACTAAAGCAATTCAAACTTTTGCTCAGGATATAAAATTATCACGCTCTAAAGCTCTGTCTCAAAGTACCAGTTGGCGCATCAAATCAGTAAACCCTAACGTTTATATTTTAGAAGAATGGGATGACAATAATAATACCTGGACCATAAAACATCGTAGGTCACTACCCGGTAGCACACGTTTTGCTAGTGAGACTGTAAGTGGCTCAATTACCTTTGATTCCCGTGGTTTTGCTAATACTGACCCACCAGAATTAGAACTAATTATTAGAACTAATGAGCAAAGTCAACGCATTTATACTTCTATGACTGGTAATTTACTAACTATGGATATTGAAAGCAACTAAGAGAGGATAGATTTATGAAAAAAGCCTTATCAATTATTGAAGTAATGTTTGCTCTCACCCTAGTAGCTGTAATTATGGCTGCTACTTCACCTGTTTTATTAGGGGCTATGCAATCAAATGGGGATAGCCGAATTAGAGCTCAATCCGTATCTGCCGCTGAAGGTTGGCATGATAGATTTAGAGCCAGCACACTAGACTTTAATCTTTTTACCGAAAGTGTTAATTATGACTATGGCTATGATTATGCTAACGACCCAGATGATACTTTTATAGCAGCCGGCGACCCCACCCCAGAAGCCTTAAATCGTGAATGGCAAGATTATAAATTTATAGTCACAACAACTAAAGTTGAAACTAGTCCAATAATTTGGAAAGTTAATGTACAAACTGTTTATAAAAGAAAGCAAGGAGGTGAAGGTAGTTTTGAATTATCCACACTTATCACTCAATAAACGGGCAGCTTTTACTTCGGTAGAGCTTATGATAGCCGCAGCCATATTCTTATCTTTGATTGCTGTTGCTTTTCAATATACAGTATCTTCACTACAGGTTCAAGCAAGTGAAAGCCGAGGTATTGAATTACAACAAAACGTTCGCTCTGCCTTGCAACTCATCGCTCAAGACATTCGCTCTAGTACTGGTCTTCATGTAATTAATAAAAATAATTGCAATACAGGAGAAACCTGCAGTAACAATAACCAAATTAGTGTAATTTCGGCTAATGGTGATATTACATTAGTAAGAGAAAATCCAGGCCAGGCTTATATTAATTCAACAAGCACCCGAGTATGTGATGCTCGCAGCTTTACAAGTGGTAGCACCGCTATACTTATGAATGTAACCGATGTTCAATCTGGCAATATTTCATATGACTATTTAGACATAACTGGTAGATCAATTAGCGCTAATCACAATGCACCTTGTACTAGGATAAATTCAGACAGGATATTTCACAATTCGATTTCTGGTACATGGAACAACAAATCTTATATATCTCAGGCCATAGTAGCAACATATTCTTTGGGTCCAGACCCCATTGACACAAATAAATTAGTTCTTTACAGACGCACTGGTCTAAGCACCACCGGAGAAAAAACAGGAATCGTAGCCTTTGGAATAAGTGATTTGAAAATTAGCTACGGAATTAGCTTAAATGCTAATTTTGGGGGAACTTCTAAATTGACTTTTTATCCTAGTTTAGAAGCTGCCCATGCAGCAATTGGCAATACTTACTCTGCCTTACCTGATAGTAATCTACCCTATTTAGGGAACTTTATTGGAGCAATCAGAATCACCTTAACTGGAACAAGTCGAAAGATTTTGGCAACTACAGGCAAGCACTCAGAATTCAGTCTTTCCCAAACAGTGGAATTAAGGAGATAATATGAAAAAAAGACAAGGCTTTGCAATTGTTACTGCATTAGGGCTTTTGATGATTTTAATGATAATTGTTGCTATTGTTTCAACAACTTCAGTAGCAGAATCAAAGCAAGGACAAATGAGTATACAAATGGCTCAGGCTCGAGCCATTGCCGATGCTGGTGATGTTTTTGCTACAGCAGCAATTAGGGGCACTACCGGTCAAAATGCTATTGGAGATATTTTAACGCCTCTTATAAATAGTAATGTCAACCCTGGAGCTCAGTGGGCAATAAGTTCTAGCCAATGGCAATCAATTGCTCCTCAATTAGAACAAACTCTTAATGCAAATTTTGGGTCTTTAAGCAATGATGACCTTGATAATTTAGGTTCAGCAACAATGATTTACACAGTAAGTAATTTCCGAGGTAGTCAGCGTACCCCAAGTACTCAAATTTATATGGCTGACTACACAGTAATATCTACTGGAACTACTGAAAAGGCAATTCGTAGAGTAGAAAACAAAGGAGTATTTGAAATCCGCATGGGATTTACTCCATTGGCTAGGTTTTTATTCTTAGTGGATGATGCTGCTGGTAGAGGTGGGTTTTTTCCAACTGGTACCATTTTTAATGGGCCTGTTCATGCTAACAGTAATTGGGGTTTTTTGGGTCAACCGCAGTTTTTGTCTGATATCTCAACTTCTACAAACTGTGCCTGGTACTGGCGTAGCAATCCTTGGAGTAGAATATGCCTAGATGCTAATTCCCGCCCGCCTCATACTGTTCCAGTTTTCGCTAATGGCTTTCAACGCGGTGTACCCCCCGTACAACTACCAACTAGCGCAGTTTCTCAACAGCGTGTAGCCTTAGGCTTAAATACTGACACAACAACAACGCCAAGTAGGCAAGCTATCTGCACACAACTTGGGGTTAGCTGCAATAATAATAATGTACCTGATGGGGTTTATGTAGTTAATGATGGCAGTAATATTAGTGGTGGTATATATATTGAGGGTGATTTAGACGAGCTAACCATGGATGCCTCAGCTAGAAATGGTACCCAAAAATATACATTTGTTCAAGATAATGTAACTTACGAAGTTACTTTAGATTACAATAATAATACTACCACAATTGATAGAACTCCTGATCCAGCGCCTCCAGCTGATCCTAACGTTCCAACTCCACCGGAACCACGGGTTTATCAGGGCTTAGCAAATGGGCCTGTAAATTCAGTGACTGGCGCAACAGGTCAAATTTATGTAAATGGTGAAATTAAAGATTTAAATGCTCCTAATCGTACTGGAGCAGTGAACCCACCGAGTGGTCAGGCAGGTAACCATCCTCCATCAGATAATATACCTCCAGCTCTAGCTATAGAAACTCAGCTAAATATTACTGCGACTGAAGAAGTAAGGTTAACCAGCGATATTGTTTATGAATGCGACCCCACAATGCTTAGCAACAATAGTTATTTAAATAGCCACCCAAGATGCAATATTGGGACAAATAATACCCTACCTACTATTCTTGGAGTTATGTCATTAGATAAAGATATTGAAATGGACTTAGCTTTACCAAATGACCCCTATCTTTGGGGATCATATTTGGCAGGGGATAATGGTCGAGGGCTAACAGTTGAGAATTACAACACTAGGCCAGCCCAAGGCACCATGCGTATTTTTGGTGGATTATTGCAAAGTACTGACCAACTCCGTGGTCGCTGGGGCTATAGCGGTCTACGCAATGGCTTTGTCGAAACTTTTGATTTTGATAATCGTTTAGCTAATGGTGCTCTTGCACCGCCAAATTTTCCAGTTTCGGGTGGATTTAGTTATACCGGTACAAACCCTGCCCAACTTAGCTACAAAGAGTTTTAGAAGCAATTAAGCACTTCAAAAGGCAAGCCAAATTAAGCTTGCCTTTTTTTATAAGTAGGTTGGCCTAGCTGCTTGATTAGGGTTTCTACTAATCGCTGCCAAATAAATTGCACTTGGTATAGCATCTTTTATTATTATATGTTCAGGGTATTTATCTTTAATTTCATTGATATTTACTTTTTCTTCTTGTTCTAAACAAATTATTTTATTATCTTCTTTTTTATAAATAGCTGCATAGATATTATCTCGTCTTGCATCAAGAGCGATTATTGCAATCTCTGATTCTTTTAAAACTGCAAATGCTATTGCTTCTAGAGTTGAGACGCCTTGCAAAGGGATATTAAGCCCTCTTGCCAAACCCTTGGCGGTAGCTAGGGCTATTTTTATGCCGGTATAAGAGCCTGGGCCTAAGCCCACGGTAATACCTGAAAGCTTAGATTTTTTTAACTTAGCATGGGTAAATAAATTGTCTATTTCTGGAATAATGTGTTTGGTTATATTGCGCTCGAGCCTATTCTCATAAACCCCCAAAACCCCCACTTGGGGTGAATATAATCCCAAAACTAAATTAGGAGTAGCAGTATCAATACCCAAATAAACTTCCATGAGCTAAATCATAGCAGCTTTTTTATTTTTAGTTGCTTTCTACAGTCCTTGTTTCACCATCAAAGCTAATCTCAAGCAAACTAGCCTCTGGGAAAAACTCCAACAAGCCTTCTCCCCACTCTACAACTGTCAGTCTTGCACGCTCAATATAATCTTCTAAACCCAGCTCAAAAAGCTCTTCAGGGCTAGCTAAGCGATAAGCATCAATATGCACTAACAAGCCCTCTGGGCTTGGGTACTCATGTATTAAGGTATAGCTTGGGCTACTTACTATAGCCTCGGACTTAAGCTCTTGGGCTATAAACTGTACTAAAGTTGTTTTACCGGCCCCCAAATCACCTTTAAGAATTAGCAAACTTGCTGGCGGCATTTGTGCAACTAGTAGTTTAGCTAAGTTTTTTGTATCTTTAAGTGAGCGAAGTTTCAGCAAGCTTACCAATTGTATCAATATCCCGAGCCAATTTTTGTGAAACAAGACCAAGTGAATTAACATCACTAATTATTACTATATTAAGTTTAGAATTTGGCCAAGCTATAGTAAGGCCTTTATTTTCCATAGAATAGATAGCCATTTTATGTCTTTTTAACTTTAATTCACCACCTAAAAGAGTAGCATAGTCGGCTAATTCTAAAAGAATCGTAGATATTGCATCTGTAGGAATACTAAGTTTACCACCTAGTATTTTAGCTCCATCAAAAAGAGCCATTTCAGTTATGCCCTTAGTCTTGCAATAGTCTTCAATTATATTATCAATCCCAACATTACCACTGCTTAGCATAGGCTCAGCAGTTAGCTCAGGCATAACTGGTTCTTTCACGGGCTTGGTTTCTGTGTCAGTTGGTGTGGAAATATCAAAACTACTACCAAATAAATCATCTAAAACATTGGTATTAGCTAGCTTACCAGCTATTGCTTTAGTAGCTTCTAGTTGTTCTCTTAGTCTCACAATAAGCTCTTGAGCTTCAATCAAAGAATTTACAAGTTGACCTTGCACCCCAATCGAAACTTTATCAAAAGAATCTCTTTGTTCGTCAAGATGTTTTAGGATTAAACCTACTGTTGCTACATCCTCACTATTTAGCTTAGAAATTTCTTTGAAATCCACTAATGCTTTATCTAACTGTGGTACAAAATTAGCAGTCTTTTCATTGATGATATTACGCAATATTTCTAGCTTTAGCCACATATCATCAAAACCAGCAACTGTTTTACCAACAGCAAGCTGGGCTTGAGCATCATTAGCAAATTCATTTAATTCTTCAAGGCCCTCGACATTAAGGTTTTTATATTTGTCTAGCTCTTGGCTTAGTTGTCTTAAATCGTTAATTTGTTCTTCTTGTAAGTTTTCTAGTTCTTTGGCCAAACTAAGCTTAAGCTCATTGACATTTGGATATATTCCCTTAGATAAATCATCTTTAGCTTTTTGAATTTTTGATCTTACATTAGCCAATCCTTTTGCATCGGCCTCAGATAGAATTATCTCTAAATCTTTAAGGTATAAACCTTGGATTTCTTTCTTTAGTTTAGATATAGCCGTAGCCACTTCATCAATAGTTTCATCAGCTATATAGCTTTCATCTAAATTATTGGTATAAGAAATAATTTTTTTCTCAGTATTACTAGCTTCTTCTTGTAAGGCTTCAGGTACAGCTAATGAGCGAAGCTCTACTAATAATGCTTTAAGTAGTGCTCGCTTACGCTCTATCTCTTCTTGGGCTCGCTCAGCTAGAGCGGATTCCAAATCAATTTGAGCACTTTGGGCTCGAGCCAATAGTTCTTTAGATACCTTCTTACCAGCGTGAAATTCTGCTAATTTAGCAACAATATTACTAAAAACAGCATATTCTTGAGCTAGTTCTTTTCTATCTTTATACGCTTCTATCGTCTCAGAAAAATTTGCCAGCGCTATTTTTTGTTTAGCAAAAAGCTTACTGAGTTCTTTTCTTTTTTCTATTTTCTGTTTTTCTAACTCAGTATTTTTCTCTTTTGCCAACCTAAATAAATTGCGTACGTGTTCAATATCCGCAAGCTTTGGTAAGGTTGCCTCTAATATCCCTAGTGAAACTTTAATAGCTTGCTCGAGCTCAGGGTCATTAATCTCAGCAGCAAAAGTCTTGGTGGCTTCACTAATCTGAGTAATTTCGGCTGTTAATTCTTTTCTCTTTGCAATTGTAGCTTCAGAAAATCTCGCTTTTAGACCTTCAAGGTCTTGAGCTATCGATTCACCAGCTTCTAGCTTTTGCTTAGATTTATTTAATTCTTGGTTTAATTCTGGCAAATAGCTAATTATTGTTTTATTATCATTCGCTATTGTGTCTAATGTATATTGCTCGCCTTCAAGATCAATTTCAGCAATTCTTGCTTGAATATCTTGGCTAGGGTCTGCAATTAAAGCATGGTCTTCTACTAATAAATCATCTGCATCAGATTCAACCTCAATTAAACCTTCGTTAGCACTAATTTCAGGAATCGCGTCTGTTAATTCTTCATCAATAACAACACTTGATTCCATGAGTTTTCGTAAATCAATTGCTAACTTTTTAGACCTTTCTAATTCTGCTGTTGCCAACTGGCGGCTTGCTTGGGCAGATTTTATTTGTTTTAATAAATTTTCGAATCGACGTACCTTGATTCCACCTAAAGTTTTTGTGGTTTCAAATGTAGATTCTAAATTAGTTAACTCTCTAGCCTGATGAACTAACTCATCTTCTAGTTTTTGTTCGACAATCTTAAGTTGTTCTCGAGCATCCGTAACTAACTTGGTTGCTTCTCTACCTTCTTCTTGCTCAACCTCTAATAGCTGTATTAGTGCTCGTAATTTTTGCACTTCTGACCATTCAAAATATAGATTAAATGGCTTAAGCCTGCCTTTTAAATCAGCTAAAATATCATTTTGTTTTTCTATAGCTTGGTCAGAAATACCTTGCTCTACCTGAGCAAGCTCTAGGTTTTTCAAGCGTGTTAAGATATCCTGAATTCTTGTTTTAGCTTCATTAACTGGCATTGCCACTTGCAATTGGCGATAAACTTGAGCCTTAAGGATTTTTTCCAAATCCTCATAAGATACCACCTGTGGCGTTTTGCCAATCACCTCTAAACCATCTTTTAGAGATCGTGATACCACCCTAGGAGACAATAATTCTTCTAGCTCTTCAACTGTTGCTTGATAGACCGCAGAGGTCATAAGGCTCCTTTTATAATTTGCAATTTAAAATTCATTTTCACAATATCACTCGACCAACAATATCATAATTAACAATGATATTAGCTAATTAATTAACCTTCAAACTCTTCATCCCAATCAAAGTTAGTTTGTACCACAGACTCTGTCACAGATGACTCCAAAATAGTAGTTTTACCTGTTGATTGGGCGCGCTTACCTAATAACCCAAACTGCACACATATACCATATAGACCTGCTATTGCCAAAATAATAGCAATACCAGACAATATAAACCAAATTGCTTGCGAAAGTCCATTTTGAAATATAGAGAAACTTGATATGTATTCAAACATCGTTATCCCAGTAAGCTGTGCAAGTAACCCTGAAATATAGCTTAATCCTTCATAGATCATAGGTAAGAGTAATAAAAATAATGACCAACCAACAAGCTGCCAATTTTTATTGCCACCACCAAAGGCCAATACTAAAAGATATAGCGGTATAAAGGCTAAAATCCCAAAAAATATCGAAAATATTAATCTAACCCAACCTGCCCAAATATTTGTAGTACTAACAATTGCTTTATGCATTAGTGGCACACTTGAAATACCATGAGCTGTTGCCCCTATCTGACCAGCAAGCACCACAGCATCTTGCACCCTTAAAGCAGGAGCCTTAATAAGATTATCCATTAAACCGATAGTCTGCTCGGCAGTTATTGGATTATGAAATGAATTTAATGGTGCAAGTAATTCACTATATTTTTGTCTCATATCTATTAATAAACGTTTAGCTTTGTCTTGGTCACCACTCTCTAAAGCAACTGCAATTCTGGCACTCTGAGCATAAAATACATCTTGGAGGTCAGATGGATGAGCTATGCCTGCACTATGGTATTTTTGCAATAGTGCTTGTTGCCTTGCTGCTGACCTTATGCCATGGTTTTTAAATGTAGTTAAAATAGCTTGATCATTATTAGCAATCTCAGCAACTGCTGGAGTAAGATTGTTATTATTACCTGACGGCTCTGTGGTATTTGCTAATGTGCCTGCTTGCACAAGACTATTAGCCTCAGTAGCAACTTGATTAGTAGTCTCTACTAGCTCTTGATTAATTACTGTGCTAGCTTGCTCAGTATTATTTTCTAAACCTGCTACAACAGGAACATCTGTTACTGGGACTCCTGTATCTGAACTTGCTACAACAGGAGTATCTGTATTTGCTGCAAGATTAGTATCTGCTATATTTTCACTAGTATTTGCTACTGGATTATTAGTTGTTGCTGGAGCTTGTTCTAAAAACCGACTTGACGCTACTGAAAATTCTGTCATAGTCTCTGACAATCTAGTCAAACTGGTAAGTAAATTTTCTTGATCATTATTAACAATTTCTTGAAATGCTTTAGCAAATAAATTATTTGTAAACGAAGCAACCCTTGGCGAATCCTGAACAGGAAGAAATAGGCTGTAAGCGATTGCCAGTTGGCGATATTTCTCACCGTTATCTTCTGCATTAGTAGCCAAAGAAATATGGCTTGCAGATTTTTCGGCAATTGTTTTTTCAAAATTTGCTATCAATTGCAGAGAATTTGAATAGTTTTCGGCATTGGCTGCAAATTCTTCTGGTAATTCCATATCTTGGGCTATTCTTAGTAGGCTTGATTTTAGAACTGTTGGGTTAGTATTGCTAGAATTTATTACAGATTCATATAATAAACGCCAATATCCACCTTTTAAAACCGAACTCTGAATAAATAAATCATCAACGCTTTTATTACGAATAGCAATTTTAGCATGATCAAAAGTAGTCTCTAAAGCTTTAATTAGCTCAGGACTAGATGAATCAACTGACATTGGTCTTAAGGTCAATTGTGCTCTCACTAAGGCCTCTTGAGCTACTGCTACATCTTCTTCAATAACGCTAACAACTTGGTCTAAACTCTCCATCGCTAGACTATAGCTTTGTAACAATGAATCCGATGACTGAGCGAATGCCCAACCAAAAATAATAATTATAAACAGAAATTTCTTCATATTTCCTCCTCGAAAGTGTTAAATACAGAGATTACTTCCCCAAAATTTATTTCTTGCGAACCTATAACAACAATAAGATGCTCTGCAACAGGGAATAAAAATAATTGTAAACTATCAACTAATAAGTGATAAGATCTAATTTTGCCACTCTTCTTCAAAAGCATTAAAGCCATATTACTCAGGCTCGCCATTTTATCTAAATCAAAACCTTTTCCTCTAGAACTAAGCAATTTACCAGTAGTGGAAACAATAGCAACGGCTCGAGCCTCTTCGACTAAAGAAAATTGCTGCAAGAGCCTCTCTAAATCATCCAACTTAATTGCACTAAAATCAGTTGATTCCCGGGTTCTTTTTCTATGCACTGAGTTTTTCTTTTTCGCTACTTCCTTTACTGGCTCTTCTTTTGCTAAGTCTTCTAATTCTTCTTCATCAACAATCAGATTTTGATTACTAACTGCTTTAAAAATGTCATCGCTAATATTATCATATTTTCCATCTTGAGCAAAAGTTTCCAATACTTCTTCTTGACCATCTTCGGCTACTATTTCCGAATTATCTTCAACTCTTAAAACGTTGTCAAAATCAACATCATGTGATTCATTAAAGCCTTCAAATCCAGTCTTTGATTTTCCAAAAACAGCCTTTATTTCACTAATATATGTTGAAACAACACCTTGCCCTTGAGCGATCGCAACAGGCTCTTTATTTTCAACAATTTCGTTATTGTATTCAATAGCCTTTGTTTTGATCTCGGGTATTATTTTTTGAACTGGCTCTTTTTGAATAAGACTAGGATACTCTTCAGCTATTTCTTCAAGAATATTCTTTATCTGCCTCTTAACTCCTTGGCTTGGCAAAATATTTCTTAGTTCTTCAAAAACATAGCCTTGCATTATCTCTTTTAGCTGCAAATAGTTTATATCCGCTTTGCTATAGCCACTAGATTTTAGAGCTTTTTTAAGAATATTTGTGGCAGCTCGAGCTGATATCATGTCGGATAATCCGCTATGGGCTAAATTGTATATTTCATTTACCATATTCCCTTAATACCTATCATCCCGTTTCAGTCTTCTACAGATTTTCTGTAGTGATAGTTAAGCATATGTCTTTAGCTATCATAAGCGTGTGAAATATTCTAATAAAGCCGGCAGTTATTAAATTTTGACAGCAAAAATGAAATATTTCATTTGTTTTTTTAAATAGCTCAAAAAATACCTAATCTTCATCGGTCACTGATAAAAAATAGCTAACTATCTATAATTATCTAAATAGCTTCGGCTTGATAAGGGAGTATCTTTATGTATAAAAATATAAAACTAATACTTGCGATATTTGGAATCGTCTTAGTATCAGCTTGTAACATTCCTACTAGTACTAACTACAGTTCTTCAACTTGTAATATTGCTGATAAAAATTTGGACTCTGTAATCCGTGATCATTTAAACATTTCTAGCCGTCCTAGTTGTAAACAACTTAAGCTTTTAACCTACCTAAGTGCTAACGATCAAGATATTTCTAGCTTGGATGGGCTCGAGCATGCCCCTAATATCACCGCAATTAGCCTAACTAATAACAATATTATAGATCTTAGCCCAATTAGAGGTCTTAAAAAGCTAAAATCTCTTTATTTAGGCGACAATGATATTAGCAACTTAGATGCCTTAGAAAACCTAAGGAAAATAACTGCTTTAGATTTAAGCAACAATAATCTAGAAGATATTTATAGAATCAAAAAGCTCAAAAGATTAGAAATGCTCGCCCTAGGTGGTAATCAAATTAGCAATTTAAAACCCCTAAAAGAACTTTGGGATCTTCAAGAATTACACCTTTGGAGCAACAAAATTAGCGATATTTCTCCTATAGCCTATCTTGATAATTTAACAACTTTAGTTTTAGTTGGTAATCAGATTTCTGATATCTCGGCAATTACCACTATGACTGCCTTAGATTATTTGGGCTTAGATGGCAATAATATAACTAGCCTAAAAGCAATTTTTGAAAGCCCAGGTTTAAGCGCTGGCGACCATATCGACATGAGATATAATTGTTTAATTGTAGGAACAAGCCTTGAAGAATTAAATGACCCCGAATACGATAACAACGATGTTTATGAGCTATTTGGCAAAGGCATACTAGTTGAAGTCAACCCTCAAAAAGTTTGTCCTAGATAGTTTAAATAACTAAAAAATTAATGTCTTTTGTAATAATTACAAAAGATATTTTTAATTATCCATAAAACGTTTTACTATACCGTTTATTTGTAATAAACCCTTTTGGCTAGCATAGAGATGAGTTTGGCTAAGCTCGAGCATAGCTAAATCAACTAGTTCTTTAACAAGCTGTTCATAGCGAAGCATAAAATCCACTCCAGTTAGTTTATAAACTTGCTCAAAACTCAAACCCTCAGATGTTCTTAAAGCACTATAAACAAGGTCATAAATATATTCTTCAGCATCTAAAAAATAATCTTCTTGGCCTGTATCAACTAACCAATTTTTAATATGAGCATTGGCCCGTCTATTGCCAATGTAATTTTTAGCCGGCAAAAATCCGACAGCTCCAGGCCCTAAGGCCAAATAGTAGCCACCTTGCCAGTAATTTTTGTTGTGTTTTGATTCAAAACCAGTTTTAGCGTAGTTTGATACTTCGTAGTGCTTAAAATTAAAAGAGCTTAAAATTTCTTTTGTTAATAAAATATCATCGGCAGCCTTGTCTTGATCAATTTTTATATTGCGAAAAGCAAAAGGGGTATTTGCTTCTATTGTTAAACTATAAACACTAATATGCTGTACCCCTGTTTTAGCAAGGCTTTCCAAATCTGAGGCTAGGTCTTGCCCGCGGGCCGAAGCAATAATATCAGCAGAAACACTAAAACCAGCTTGCAAAGCCCAATCTAAAGCTTGCAAACCTTGCTTAGCATTATGCAAACGACCCAAGAATTTTAAGACATTATCTTGGCTTGATTGCAAACCAATAGACAACCTATTAAAACCCATGTCTTTAAATACTTCTAAACGTTTTTTATCAAAGCTTAAAGGGTCCGCTTCAAAACTTATTTCAGAAGCAGTCAGACCCCAAGTTTTATCAAATATTTTCACTATTCGCCATAGCTCTTGGTCATTTAAATGTGCGGGTGTACCTCCACCAATATAAATTGTATTTAGTTTTGTGGGGTAACGCTCATAGAGTTTTAGGACATTGTGCTCGAGCTTATCCAAATATGCCGCAACTAGGTTCTCATTTCTGCGCATTTTATGAAAGTCACAATAAGGGCAAATATGAGGACAAAAAGGTACGTGTAAATATAATGACTTAGGCATCTCTAGTAAATAGTATTTTCAGGATTCATTAAATTCTTTAGCAAGCTTCTTTTAATAGTAAATCTAAAAAATCTGCTTCTTATATACAAGGAGAAAGGATAAGGGAGAAAGTCATAGACTGCGAAGTTTTAAATAACAAATATGAGAAATTACTTGAAAAATGTCCAAAAACTAAGGAACTATCTTGCCAACCCAATCCATTGGGTCTGTGGCAATTTCATTTACTCGCATTTCCCAGTGCAAATGTGGCCCTGTTGATAGCCCCGTTGTACCAACTTCACCAACAATGTCACCTTTGGCAACTTTTTGCCCAGCTTCTACTAAAAGCTTGGATTGATGCATATAAAAACTGATAACCCCAGCACCGTGGTCAATGGCCACAAAGCCACCCTTTATAGCAAAAAAGTCTGCAACTAAGACTACACCATCATTAGTAGCATGCACTTTAGTACCTTTAGTAGCTGCTAAATCTTCACCATGGTGATAGCTAACATTGCCACCTTTTACATAACGACGAGGCACGCCAAAACCGCTTGTTCCGGTACCAGAAATTGGTAAAATAAATGCCGAATTCCAAAATGCTTCAGTATTATTCTTACTCTCAGCATACATTCTAGTCAGCATTTGTCGTTCTTTATTGCGCCCTTTATCGGTTATTCTTGATAAAGTTGAAGCAGGGATATTTAGTTCTTGCACTGGCCTTGGGTCTGCTACAATATTAACTGTTTTGTTCACTTTTACAATTCGTCCGTAGTTATCTTCTAAGCTAACTTCAACTGCTAACTCCCTCGGCTCAGAGCCTAATTTTGAAGCCGTGATTGCTCGAGCCACATTATTAATAAAAAAAACTGGACTTGGCTCACCATCAATACTTATCGAGATAAATTTGGCTTCTATTTGGCTCTCGAGCCAAGAGCTAGAAATACCTATTGCCTCCCCAGCCACTATCTGGCTAGGTAATTCAACAATTGGTTTTAATAATCCAATGCCGTAAACATTTACTAAATACTCGCTCTTATTACCAGCACCATCGGTTGCAACAACTTCAATATTATTATTCCCCTCTAAAGCTAATAAAGAAATATTATAGTTCTGGGCAACCTCTTTAATTTCAAAATCGCCATATTTTATATAATAATCAACTGGTTCGTTAGCCACCAAAGTTAAATCAAAAGCTTTGCTGGCAAGTACTTCAGCAAGAGCTTCAATTTTAACAACTGGCGCAACAAGATCCTGATTGGTACTACCAGATAGGGTTATCACCAAAGCTGTTAATATAAGAATAATTGTGAAAAGTTTTTTCAAAATTCTAACCTTCAGTCTTTGTATGAACTAATAAATGGATAATTTCGCTTGTATTGCTGGTCATCTAAGCCATAGCCAAATATAAAAGCGTCTTCAATTTCAAAACCTAAATAATCTATATCAACATCTACTTTTCTACGGCTAGGTTTAGAAATTAGTGAGGCTATTTTTACAGAGATAGGCTCACGCATTTGAATATATTTTAATAAATAGGTCATAGTATAGCCAGTATCAACAATATCTTCTACAATTAAAACATGTTTGTTTTTAAGTGAGGCATTCAAATCTTTTAATATCTGCACCTCTCCATTAGTTTGAGTTCGTGAACCATAGCTGGATAACGAAATAAAATCGACAGTCAAAGGTAAATCAATGGATCTCACTAAATCTGCCATAAACAAAAATGCCCCATTTAAAACACATATAACATGGATATCTGTTCCTCTATAGTCTTTGGCAATTTCTTTGCCTAGTTCTTTAATTCGTTTTTTAATTTCCTGTCGTGAAATCTGTACTTTACCTTCACCTAATTGAAAATTCTCTTTAGCCATACTTACTCTACCTGCCATAAAAAATTTAAAGCATTACACCTGCTTCTAGTCATGAGTATAACCAAGAACTTTATAATCCTGTGCAGTTAGAACACGATATTGACCAACTTCTAGCTTAGCAAGCTTTAAATTAGCTATCCTTATTCTTTCTAACTTTATTACTCTATAGCCTAGCTCTGCCAACATTCTACGCACTTGCCGCTTACGCCCCTCATTGAGTACTAGTATACAACCATCTTTAGCATATTTAGCGGCTACGGCTCGAGCCCAACCATCTTCTAACTCTACACCCTGCTCGAGGCTAGCCAATTCTTCTGGCGCAACTGTACCTTGCTTGGTCCAAATTCTATATTCTTTTTCATGTTCATATCTTGGATGTGTCATTTCTAGAGTTAAACTGCCATCATTTGTTAATAAGAGTAAACCCTGTGAATTTTTATCCAAACGCCCAACTGGGTGCAAACCGTCAACCTTAGGTACTAAATCCATAACAGTTTGGCGATTTAAATCATCACTTAAAGAACTAATATAACCAACGGGTTTATTTAGCATAAAAGTAATAGTTTCTATATTTTTGCTAACAATTTCTTTATCAAATTCAACAATGTCAGTAGCACTGACCTTGGAGCCTAATTCGGCAACTTCGCCATTAACAGTAATTCTACCTGCTCTAATTAATTCTTCAGATTTACGGCGACTAGCCACACCCGCTGCTGCCAAAAATTTTTGTAAGCGTTCGCTCATAAAAACAGCTTGCCTTCGGCAATTTTTACAGCTTGGCCAGCTATCTTAACCTCAAAACCAGCCTTTTGTTTGCTAACCTTCAACTCTATTTGGCTTGCTCGCCCCATTTCTACTCCTTGGTGGCTAGTAAACCTAGCAACCCCATTTTGAAATTTCAACAAATTATTAGTTGCCATATAAAACCCTAAGGGTCCATGAGCACTGCCTGTAGCTGGATCTTCTATAACTCCAAAAGCCTCAGCAAACATACGCCCGCGCAGCTCAGATTCTGGGGCATCTAAAGTAAAAGCAAAAACTGCCCTATGGTCTTTAGCTAAAACATCTGGCAATAAGTCAATTTTAAGATTTGCTTTAGCTAATGCTGGCAACGATTTTAAAGGAACTAATAAAAATTCCAAACCAGCACTGACTACCTGAATTGGTAAATCTGCGACAATATCTATCTCACTTAACCCCAGGGCTTTTGCAATAGCTTGTTTATTATGGCAAGTGGCAATTATTTTAGGAATACCCTGATTCATCCAAACTCTTTGCAATTTATTATTTTGATAATCTAATTTAATTGGGAAAACACCTGCGTTTAGCTCGAGCCCAATCTCATCAACATCAATCTGGCCACTATCCCAAAGTGAATAGATAGTACCAATAGTTGGATGACCCGCCATAGGAACTTCTCTAGTAGGCGTAAAGTACCTAGCTCTAAAATCTGCTTTTTCTTTATTTAAAATAAAGCTCGTCTCAGATAAATTAAACTCTTTAGCAATACTTTGCATCTGTTTATCTGATAACTGACTAGCATCTGGGATTATGGCTAATGGGTTACCTGTAAAAATTTTATTAGTAAAAACATCCCATATTTGATATTTGACTTCCATAAGCAATAGCTTACTATATATTCCAATAAGACTCTTTAAATTGAACAAAACTGTTGTAGAATGATTTTTATGCAAATTGACAAACAAACTTTAAAACAAATCCTCGAAGAGATGGTTCCTTTTAACAATTTTCTTGGGCTTAGGCTCGAGTCTTATAGCTTAAAACCAATCTGGATTAATAGCAAAATAGAAATCAAAGAAGAATATATTGGCAACGTAATAAGAAAAGCTCCCCATGGCGGCTTAATAGCCACAATCATAGATGCAACTGCAGGCACAGCAGCCATGCTATCCTTAGAAGATTTTGAACTAATAGCTAGATTATCTACAATTGATATGCGAGTTGATTATTTAGATGCTGCCAAAGGTGGTTTTCTTCTGACAAAGTCAAAAATTATCCGTTCCGGTAGACGAATTATAGTAGTCTCGAGCAAAGTTTACGATGAAAATAAAACTTTAGTTTCAGTTGGAACAAATACCTTTAACCTAGCTATCTAAATCCTAAAAAGTCAAGCAAAATTCTTAATTCTTACCTCTTAATATGCTAGGCTATTTTCATGATAAATCCAATACATGAAAAATGGGCAAAATTATTAGTCGAATATTGTGCTAATGTTCAGTCTGGAGAAAATGTATCCATTAACGTTGATAGCTTAGCAACAGATATGGCTCGAGCCTTATTCCGTGAAGTCTTAAAAAAAGATGCTAATCCTATACTTCGTATGAACTATGCAGAGTTAGAAGAAGACCTTTATGAGTTAGCCACAGACTCTTACTTTGATGCTAAACCTAGCTTTGAATTAAATGAAATCAAACAAATAGGCTCTTGGATAAGACTACGTGGCCCCGCAAATACAAGGGCACTCCAAAACTTAGATAAAAGCAAAATGGCTAGGCTGCGCAAAAAATTACGCCCAGTTCAAAATATCAGAATAAACGAAACAAAATGGGTTGGCAGTCTCTACCCTACCAATGCCCTAGCTCAAGATGCCGGCATGAGCCTAAAAGAATATGAAAACTTCGTTTATAGCTCTATGTTTTTGTTTAGCGAGGACCCTGTAAAAGAATGGGCTAAAATTCATGATTTCCAAGAAGTATTAATCAATCGCTTAAAAAAAGCCAAAGAGGTTCATATTCTGGCAGCAGGCACAGACCTAAAGCTAAATGTTGAAAATAGAATCTGGCTAAATAGCGATGGTCATAGAAATATGCCATCTGGCGAAGTCTATACAGGCCCTATTGAAGATACTGCCAGTGGCTATATTCGCTTTGATATTCCAAGTTCGGTAAACGGTGTAGAGGTTGAAAATATTGATTTAGTTTTTGAAAATGGCAAAGTTGTAAAAGCAAGCGCCGAAAAAGGCAATGATTTGCTACAAAGCTTGTTAGATACTGATACCGGCTCACGCTATCTTGGCGAATTAGGCATTGGTACTAATTATCAAATTCAAAAACCGACAAAACAAATTTTATATGATGAAAAAATTGGCGGCAGTATTCATTTGGCGGTTGGGCAATCTTACAAAGAATCTGGTGGAAAAAATGAAAGCGCTATTCATTGGGATATGATTTGTGATTTACGCCAAGAAGGTGCAATTTATTTAGATGGTGAATTATTTCAAGAAAATGGTAAATTTATTAGTTAATTGCTCGAGCCTATAGCAGTAATATTAGAATTAACAAGCTAGAAAAGCTCACCTAAAATATACTATTTACTTAATGTACAGATATACTAAATAACAATGTACGGATATACTAAATAACAAGGACTGCTAAAACAATGCAATAGCCTATGAGTGACGTTTATCTGTGTTATACATCAATATCATTGACTAAATTACAAGTGAAAATATACTCAATAGTAGCCTAGTCATTCACAAAATCAAAAATATATTGTAGACTGTTCGTCAGTGGTCTTTACAGATCATTTGTTGGTGGAATTTTTTCCACCTCCTCTCTCTGACGACCCTGCATATTTCCCCTATGCAGGGTCATTTTTTCTCATCAATTTCATTGATAACAAAAAAAGACGGAATTAATTCCGTCTTTAGAGCTGTGTCTTTGTTTCTATTTTTGTTTCTAAAATAATTAAATCTCTACTTGTGTACCTACCTCAATAACCCTATCAGATGGAATCCCAAAAAATGCAGGTGCACTTTGAGCATTGCGATGCATAAAGATAAATAATTGTTCACGCCAAGGTCCCATACCTTTTTCTGGAGTTGACAAGACCGTTTCACGCCCAAAGAAATAAGTTGCCTTTTCGCTTAAGTTGATTTTTATTAACTTAGCCAATGCCTCAGGTACCCTTGGGCTTTCCATAAAACCATAGTTTAAAATAACCTGATAAAAACCGTTGCCCATATCATTTACTGTACGTCTTTGAGCTTCTAAAACTCTTGGCACATCTTGAGTTCTCACTGTTAGCAAAACAACTTGCTCATGTAAAACATGATTGTGTTTTAGGTTATTTAATAGCGCTGGTGGAATAGACTCTGGAGAAATTGTCATAAATATAGCAGTTCCAGGAACTCTTGTCGGGGGATTAGCCTTAATACTCTCCAAGAATTTTTCGGGTGGCAACTTCCCTTTTTTGATAGCTTGAGCAAGTAGTTGGCGTCCGCGCTTCCATGTTGTCATAAAACTAAAGAATACTAAACCAACCACAAGTGGAAACCAACCTCCATGTGGGATTTTAGGTAAATTTGCTCCCCAAAAACCTAAATCTAAAATCATAAATACAGAGCTCAATCCTAAAGTTGAAAACCAGTTCCACTTCCAGACAGTTTTGGCAACTACTGCAAACAATATGGTAGTAAAGACCATATCAGTAGTAACACCAACACCATAAGCATTTGCCAAACTACTAGAAGATCTAAAACCTATTACCAAGCCTATACTAGCTATCATAATTAACCAATTCATAGCAGGTATATATATTTGCCCTTGTTCTTTATCTGATGTCTGGGTCATTCTGATACGCGGTAAATAACCCAATTGTACAGCTTGTTTGGTTAATGAAAAAGCACCAGAGATAACAGCTTGAGAAGCAATAACAGTAGCCATAGTCGCTAAAATTACCAATGGAATTAAAGCCCAGCTCGGAGCCATTTGGAAAAATGGGTTTTCTGCTGCATGAGGGTCAGCAATAATTAAAGCCCCTTGGCCAAAATAGTTTAGTAATAATGATGGTAAAACAATTGCAATCCAAGTAAGCCTAATCGGCTTTATGCCAAAATGCCCCATATCAGCATATAAAGCCTCACCACCAGTAACTACTAAAAATATTGAGCCTAATACTAAAAACCCAGGCATTGCGTTTCTGGCAAAAAAGCTAACAGCTTGTAACGGGTTAAGAGCAGCAAGTATAACCTCGGGGTGCTGTACTATTTGATAAATACCCAAAATGCCAAGAGTTATGAACCAAACAAGCGTTATCGGCCCAAACAACGCCCCAACTTTAGCCGTGCCTTTGCTCTGGAAACCAAATAAAACTATTAAAATAGCAACAGTTATTGGAATGATATATTGTTCAAGAGCTGGGGTAATTTCTTTTAAGCCTTCAATAGCTGCTAAAACTGATATTGCGGGGGTAATCATACTATCGCCATAAAGCAAAGCAGCTCCAAATATTCCTAAAAGAATTATTAGCCATCGAGCACTGCCTCGTTTTAGTTCTTTTGGAGTTACCAAAGCAGTAAGTGCCATAATCCCACCTTCACCGTGGTTATCAGCACGCATAACAAACAATAGGTATTTAATCGAAATTACAATAATTAGTGACCAAAATACCAAAGACATAATTCCGTATACATTTTCTGTTGTTGGTGCCAGACCATAAGCATGTCCAAATGCTTCACGTACGGCATAAAGTGGGCTAGTACCAATATCCCCAAATACAACCCCTAAAGCTCCTAATGAGAGCAGTAATAAATACTTTCCTTTTGGATCTTTTGCTCCATGCGAGTTTTTTTCATTATTCAAAATATTAGCTCCTTACAAATCAATATTTAATTTTACGTTATTCTTCTGCATTTGCAAAAGCAGTTCTAAACATCATACCTATATATCATAATCTTGGCTATCTACTTGCATTTATAAAAAATATATGCTTTACTTTTAGCTAGCACTTTTTTAAGTGCAACTTATCAAGAGCAGTTGAGGGATCTGGCCCGTAGATACTGCAGCAGCCAAACTTCATCAAGTTTTGGTGCTAATTCCAGCCAAAATGAACCGCTACGATAGCTGTCTTTTGGAAAGATAAGGAGGCTATTATGAGGTTATCTAAAACCCGACAAACAAAGCGAATGTTCTAAAACACAATTAGATTTTAATTATTAAACAAACCCAAAAAATCATTTTTACTACTACTTTGCCCTTAATTATGGCAAACAGGAGGCTAATATGTCATACCGTTTTGAAACCCTACAAATCCATGCAGGTCAAGAAATAGAAGCAACAACAAAATCTCGAGCAGTACCAATTTATCAGACCACAGCTTATGCATTTGACGATGCAGACCATGCTGCTAGATTATTTGCACTAGAAGAATTTGGCAACATCTACAGCCGAATAATGAACCCCACTAATGACGCTCTAGAAAAACGCATTGCAGCTTTAGAAGGCGGTGTAGCTGGCTTGGCTGTGGCATCTGGCCATGCTGCCGAATTTTTGGCAATTACTAATTTGGCCGATGCTGGCGATAATATTGTAGCTTCGCCAAACTTGTATGGCGGCAGCTTAAATTTATTTAAAGTAACGCTGCCCCGCCTAGGCATAAATGTAAAATTTGTAGGTTCTGATGACAATCCTGAAGACTTTGCAAATTTAATTGATGATAAAACCAAAGCAGTTTATTTAGAAACTATCCCAAACCCATCATTGGCTTTAGCAGATATGAAGGCAATAACAGATATTGCCCATAGCAAAGGAGTTGCGGTAATTGTTGACAATACTACCGCTATGGGAGGATATTTATTTAGACCAATTGAGCATGGTGCCGATATAATAGTACACAGTGCCACCAAATGGATAAATGGCCACGGCACAGGCATAGGCGGCTTAATAGTAGATGCTGGTAATTTTGACTATGGCAACGGCCGCTATCCGGGCTTAAGCGAGCCTAACCCTAGCTATCATGGGGTTGTGTTAACTGATGTTTTTGGTAAGGGCAGCCAATTTGGCAATATTGCTTATATAATACGGGCTCGAGTCGAAGGTTTGCGAGACTTTGGGGCTGCACTAGCACCGCTAAATGCGTTTTTATTTTTACAAGGCTTAGAATCATTATCCTTAAGAGCAGAAAGGCATATTACTAATACCGAATCACTAGCAGCTTGGCTAGAAAAGCAAAAAGGCATAAAAGCCGTCCATCACCCTAGCCTAAAATCTAGCCCCTATCATCAAAGAGCCAAGAGCAATTTTCCACGCGGGGCAGGCAGTATATTAACCTTTGAGCTAGCAGGCGGCCGCGAAGCTGGTAAAATATTTTTAAACAACGTAAAACTAGCCTCTCATTTGGTCAACCTAGGTGATGCCAAAACCTCGGTAACTCATCCGGCTAGTACCACCCACTCGCAGCTAGATGAAGCTGGCTTAAAAGCTGCCGGCATTGCTGCTGGCACGGTAAGGGTTTCGGTTGGTTTAGAACATATCGAAGATATAAAAGAAGACTTTTCTCAAGCGATTGCGAAGAGCCAAAAGTAAAAAAATGTCCACCTTAGTCCACGAAACTTGGGGAAACCATGAAGCCCTCATTGCCAGAGTACAGACCAATAAATCTGGCAATGTCGGCACAATAAAACCCCAAACAGCCGAGCTAGCAAGCCAAAAAGACCCTTTTAATTTTGAATACGGTAAAAGCTTAGATAGCATTACAATCAATTATGAAACCTATGGTGAACTAAACACAGCCAAAGACAATGCCATTCTCATTTGCCACGCCCTGACCGGCTCGGCCCATGCTGCCGGAACTTATACCGAAGATAATGTCCCCGGCTGGTGGGACCCCCTAATAGGGCCAGAAAAACCCATAGACACAAACAGGTATTTTGTAATTTCTAGCAATGTTTTGGGTGGCTGCTACGGCACAACTGGCCCAAGCAGCCTAAACCCAAAAAGCAATAAAGCTTATCAGCTAGACTTTCCCAGATACACAATCAGAGACATGGTAAAGCTGCAAAAACGCCTAATCGACTATTTAGGCATAGAATCTCTGGCCTCGGTAATTGGTGGAAGCATGGGCGGTATGCAAGTTTTAGAGTGGGCAGCCATCTACCCCGAATACTTGCGTTCTATTATCCCGATAGCAATCGGGGCAAGGCACTCGGCTTGGGCAATCGGCCTAAACGAAGTAGCCCGCCAAGCCATCACCAGCGACCCAAATTGGCAAAATGGCAACTACGCTCTTGCCCATCAGCCAGAATCTGGCCTTGGGCTAGCCAGAGCCATAGCCATGCTAAGCTACCGCAGCTTTGACTCATTGGAATCAAAGTTTGGCCGCCAAAGAGTCAGCGAAACCAAAAGCCTGCTTGATAAAAGCTTTGAAATTGAGAGCTATTTGCAATACCAAGGCGTAAAGCTGGTAAAACGCTTTGATGCCAACACCTATATCTATATCACCAAAGCCATGGACGACTACGACCTAAGCTATAGCAGAGGTTTTTTAAAAGATGTTTTACAAAAAATGACCATGCCCGCTTTGGTAATGGGCATTGACAGCGATGTTTTGTATCCTGAAAAGGAACAGCTAGAACTAATGGAGCACTTGCCAAACGCCAGCTACTCACAAATAAAATCACCACATGGCCACGATGCCTTTTTGATTGAGTTCCCGCAAATTGCTGTGCAGCTCAGGCGGTTTTTAGGCGGGGTTATTTGAAAAATTATAACAACCAATCTCACCTGTCGCTATGGAGCGGAATAGCGGTCAGATGGAGCGGTTTATTAGCCATTTCCATGGTTATTTACATCGTGATAACAGGAATTTACCAGCTTCCTCAATTAAAGGAAACAAGTACCCTTGATTCCCTGTTCCATTAGCATTTAATGGCTTATGGGCACTTTGTTTTTTTAAAATATCTTGTAATTCACCCACAATATTAAGCAAATAAATTGGTTTAGGTAAAATAGAATAAGAAACATCAATTTTACGACCATTAATTTCCCAATCTTCACCTGGTTCATTAAAGGGGTTGCTTGCGTCGTATGCGATTCCTTGTGCAGTAGAAAATGCCACTATTTGTTGGTGGTAATATGAAAATATAATGTCACCTTCTCGTACATCTTTCATTGATTCCCAGTGATAAATTCTTTTACCTGTTTTTGTTTTTTTGGGAGCCCAAAGATACCCGCCAGCTTTTTCCTCATTATATGTTTTGTTTTGTGATACCCACCAATAAGCCATTTTATTCTCCTTTTATTGTTCTTAACGTGAATCCATTATTAAATGCCTTGCAATAGGAATATCAGCAGGAGAATAAAATGGCTTATTGGAGGGTATCACAAAACAAAACATATAATGAGGAAAAAGCTGGCGGGTATCTTTGGGCTCCCAAAAAAACAAAAACAGGTAA
>CAMZLP010000046.1 GCA_947311535.1 uncultured Deinococcota bacterium
AGGCATCCTGTTATCAGAAAAACTAAATATAGACCTAAAACATGTCCTAATTGTGGTTTTTCCAAAGCTCTTTAGTTAAAAACTATTGATTTTCAAAGGGATTAGGGGTGCTCTTTGTTTTGTACAACTCTAAACTCAAGAATAATTCTTCTATGAAGCAAAACCTCCAACTAAGTATAGAGCTTATTACAGGCTTTATTTAAGTTTTTTGATTAAAAGGCTAAATAATAATTATAAGAGGTAATTCTAAACTATAAAAAGGCTAAAAGTAACTAGCTAATATATTTTGGTAAACTTCTCTATCATCAAGTTGATATTTTTTTACAAGTGAATAAACTCTTTTATAAGCTTCTTCAATATTAAGCTCTTTATTTTCTACCGCATAGGAAATAGCAATTAGCGAGCGTTCAAAACTTGAAAGCCTGCTAGGGTTTTGCTGATAAAGAGCATAAGCATTAGCTATATATTGAACCATATCGGTATAAGACATCATATTAGCTACCAATACTTTATGGATTTTGCTTATTTCACCATTTTGTACGCCATGAATTGGATTGATATAAAGGGCATAGGCTTTTTCTTGGCTACCCTCTGCTAGTTCTTGATCTAGCGCCCAAGCAATTTTGGCAGCTCCTGCACAGCTAGAAAAATCAGGGTCATAGACGCTATATTTACTAGGGAACAATCTTGGGTTATAAAATATATTCTCTTTATCTTTAGAAATACCATTGAGTAAAGTTAGCGCATCAGAGGTAATTTGAGACAATCCTTTATCACCAGTAGTACCATCTGCTAAAGGGTTTAGGTCGGACTCATTAATATAAATTCTAAGCAATAAATCAACTGGCACGTTATAACTGTTGGCGGCGTTTTCTATATAGGGCATAAGGGGGACGGCTCGAGCCAAAGTTAATAAGCCCCAAAAACCCAATCTCTGGTACCTGTTAGCATTGCCATAGCTGGCAATAGTTTTTTGCCCTTTGGCTAAATATGTAAATGAAGGATGACAAAATAAAGATATAGAATCTTCTGGGATTGCTGGCAAAGCTAGTTTTACTTGGCTAGTTTTTAAAGAGGCCAAAGCAATTTCATCTTTACCGCTGCTAATAGCTGGCAAATAGTCATAGTCTTCTAAATCGATATGCGGTTTATTGTAAACAAGCTTCCAAGCTTCTTCGTTTATTGGGTTGATATAAGATGCTAAATTAGCAACTGCAAAAGTACTAACAATTGTAAAAAGCGTAGTCCAAACAAGCACAATCTTTGAGCGCGACGGTTTTAAACCCCTAGTATGGGCTTTTTCCCAAGTAATGCCTCTACGGCGATAATTTTTGCGTCGGGAACGAATATGCTCCGGGATTGCCTTGGTAGCACTAGCTACATAGGTAAGTGGGTTAAACCATCTTAAAACCATAAATGGAATTATGGTTCTAAAACTGTTTAAAACTGCTTTAAACCAAGCTTTAATAATATTCATACCTGCAGCTCTAAAACGCTTAAACAAGCCTAAGTAAATCAAAGACAAGCTGATAATTAAATCAAAGCCTAACCAAGCTCCTAAAGACAGCGGGGCAATCCCTAAACTAGAATTACCAAAGTTAAGAGCTATCATAGTTGGTAACAAGGCCAGTAGAACTAAGCCAACAACCGCCTCAGCAAATGAGCCCCAAAGGGTAAAGAATACATTGATTGATAGAGGACGCCCCAAACGCTTTAAAGCATTTTGTAAGCCGCCGCCATTCCAGCGTTCTATTTGCCTAATAAAGCCGTTTAAATGTGGTGGGTCTTCGGTGCTCATAAGCGCATCTGGCACAAAACGAGCATTGCCCGAATGTTTAATAATTATTTTATCTTGCTGAATAAATTCATCAATTTCATATTCTTCTTGCCTATAAATAATTTTAAAACTACGAGCTTTTAAGGCAGTTAGGCTGATTGTTTCATATCTGGCTTTGCGGCTTTGGCAGCTCAGGCTAAAATCATGATCTTCGGTTTCGGTATCTACAGGCATTGGTAGCAAATCTTTACGAGCCACAAAACCACAACCAATTACGGTATAAAGCCGAGAATTGCCAAAAAGAGCAGTATCGCCAATCTGCTTGGCTTGGCCCTCGCGGACAATGCTAGAAAAAGCATATTCGGCAGTACGAGCTGCCGAAATAAAGCGTGCATCGGAGCTAGCATCGGAGCTAGTAATAGAACCGACCGAACCAGATTGCAAACCATAATCTTCTATCCAGTATTCTTTGCCTTTTTTATGCAAGCGATAAAAGTTTTCACGCAGGCGTTTTACAAAAGCTTTATGGAAAATTGTGTCACCGTCGACAATAAGTATTCTATCAGCGTCTACTATTTTAGACTCGAGCAAATTGTTTATACTCTCTGACTTACTAACTTGGCGATAATAGACCATAATATTAACTCGGGTTCTGTATTTAGCAGAAGTCCAAGTTTCTAAAATTGCATTGTATTTAGGAATTGCCGTTGTGCCTCTAAAATCAAAATTTCGCATTTTGAGAATGCTGGTAACAACATCATAGGTTTTATCGGTAGAGCCATTAATACTAATTGCAATATGCTCTGGCACACTCTCTTGCATTAGCAATGAATCTAAGGCTAGGCCGCCGCCTTTTTCTTCGTTATACATTGGTGAAATAACAGCCAAACTATCATTAGATATTAGTTTGATAGTCTTATCTTTAAAGAAAGAAAAGAAGGTGTTTATAAAAACTGTTGGCATGACCACAAGGCCAGGGATTCGGGGCATTCATAATCCTTTTATAAGTTTTATAAGGCTAAAACCGCCTTGGCTTAAAATTAACATAACTCAGCTAAATATTCAGTACCAAATACCCCAATTAATTGGGCTAAGCCATGATGAATGAGGAACGCAATTAGGCTTGGATATAGAATTAATTAGTTGCTAGATCGTAATTTTAAACACCGTAGCCAAATTTTCCCATGGCTATCTCAGTTGCCACATTACCCGATTGCCAGCTCTTTTTACAGAGCTCTCTCATTTCTTAGCTTTGTCAACAAATAAATCTTCGGATAATGCCCACCATGATAAACCTGAAGCTCTTTTTTAATCTTCCAAATATTTTGTTTTCTTATTAAATTTTCAAAGATGCGTAGTTCGTGAGTTAGTATTATCAAACGGGCTTGTTTTGTACAGGCTCGAGCCGATTCCTTTAAGAACTCTTTATATAAGCTAGCATTTTCACTGTGTTTACCAGTTGCATCACCCCAAGGCAAATCTGCAGTTATCAAATCAATACTGCCATTTTCAAAAGGCATCTTCAAAGCATCAGCCTGAAACAGTTTTGCTTGCACGCTTGCTTTTTCCAAATTTGCTTTGGCACATTTTATAGCCTCAGCTGAATTATCAAGGCCAAGCAGTTTTTTGGCTTTGTTGTTTTCTATCAACAAGCTGCCTGAGCCACACATTGCATTTAAATAGACCTCATGGGGTTTTATATTTGCTAGCTCATTTATAGCGTAGGCAACAGTGGCATTTAAACCACCTTGCATATTACATTCTCGCCAATTTCTGGCGGACAAGGTTTTAGGGCTTAGCCTTATTAATACCTGCCAAGTATTTCCCTCTTTACGAAACCGCAATAATAACTGACCCTCTTCAACATCATATTTTAGTTTTGTAGCATGGCTTATTTCATGAGCAATGCGTTTAAATACCGAAGAATCAC
>CAMZLP010000047.1 GCA_947311535.1 uncultured Deinococcota bacterium
ATTATAGTGCGCTTTGATCCTAATGGTGACACAGGTCCATATAACAACTTGGCAACAGGCACAGCAACAAGCCCAGCGGGCCCTGCTGGAAATGTAACAGATATATCAACAGCTGGAACAGATCCTGATGTAGATGGAAACGATGTAGATGGAACAACAGATAATGATGGAACACCTGATGAGAATACTTCTACTTCTATTAGTTTTACAGAAGAGCCAGTAATTGGTGTAGCTAAAGACACAACAGTTACTAACGCTGATACAGATAGTGACCCACTAACAGCTGGCCCATATGATGTTAAATTTGATTTCTACCTAGAGAACTTTGGCAATGTAAATGTATCTAACTTAAGCTTGACTGATGATTTAGATTTCGCTTTTGGTGCTGGTAACTATACGGTAACTGCAGCTCCTAGTTTGATTACTGCTCCTGCTAGCTCAACAATTAATCTAAATTCTGGCTTTAATGGTAGTGCTGATCAAGAATTAATCTCAGCTGGAAGTAATTTAGATGTTGGTGAAACAGCAACTATTAGTATTACAGTGCACTTATCCAATCCTGGTGCTTATAGAAATGCAGCAACAGCTTCTGGTGAAGGTCCTGGTGGAACTGTTACTATTGATGATTCAACTGATGGTACTAACCCAGATCCAAATGGTGATAATGACCCTACAACTGGCGATGCTGGTAACCCAACAGAGGATACTACAACACCAATTAATTTAGATGCCTTACAATTGGCTAAATCAGCTCGAGTCTGTGCAGATGCAGATTGTGCAACCGTTACAGATGCGACTGGTGCTAATGTTGACCCTGGTCAATATATTGAGTATACAATTGTTGCTAGCAATGTTGGTGGTCAAGGTTTAACAAATGTAATTATCTTTGATGAATTACCAACTTGGGCATCACCAGTAGCTGGAAATGCTTACTATACTTCAAGTGCAAATACAAGTGCTGGTATTGAGTGTTCAACTGATGGTGGTACAGTTTGGGCAGCTTGCCCAGCTGGAACTAGTTCAGCGGTTACAAATGTTCGTTTGAATGTTGGTAACTTAGCAGCTGCTGCCAATCAGACCCTAACCTTTGTAGTTTATATCCCTTAAATGACGCTTTTGTACTTAGCTAGCTTTAAGCTAGCTAAGTACAATTCATTCTAGAACTGAAAGTATCTAGTGAAACGGGATACTAAAAGAATTCAATTTACTTAACGTTATGAATGCAATTAGGAGAGAGTAAATTAATGAATACTGGAAATTTTGAAGTTTTAGGATGACTTATTAATATAGCTTAAAAGGCAGTATGGAGATTTTAATGAAATCAAATAATAAGCCCAGGCGCTTGGGTATAATTGGTAGCTTAATTTTAGCTTTGATGCTGACAGTTTCTACTGGTATGGCTCAAACCTTAGGAGGCACAATAGTACCAAATAAAGCTATAGCTGGATATAGTTTTGCGGGGAAAGAACAAGCACCAGCAAATTCAAACACGGTAAATTCGGAAATCCCGAAGACCTGTTTATTAACAGTTGCCCCTGATGGGACAACTGCAAAGCCAGCATATTTTAAAGAAGCCTTACCTGGTGATATTGTTTATTTGGCATATAGCCTTACAAATACGGGTAATATTGCAAATGATTTTGTAGTAAAAGGGGTTATAGAGTCTGGTTCTAGCTTAAGCTCGGGCCTATCGATAATCTTAGATGCAAATAACAATGGCCAATTTGACCCAGGTGAAGTTGAAGTTAGTGACTTAAATAATATTGCAATTGGCGAAACTGTCAATCTATTATTAAAAGTACTAGTTACTAACAACTATGCGACTTATGGTTCTGCTTTTGTAAACCTAGTTGCCAGTTGTAGCAGTAATTCTGATTACTCAGATAGTAACAATGTTTCAGAAGTAAGCGTTCCTCAAGGGGGCGTAAGCAACTTAAGAAAAACTGCAACACCAGAAGATGGTACAAGCTTACTACCTGCTGATGAAATAACATATAAGATTCAATTTAATGTAAACGAACGTAAAATTAGCAATGTAAATATTAGCGATATATTAAATACTTGGCTAAATGATCCAGAAATAACAGTAACAGTTAATGGCGCAGAAAAAGCTGCTAGTTATGATTCTGATAGTCGAGAAATCAAGGTTCATTTTGATACTTTAGAAGCTCATTCACTTGTTGTTATTAGTATTAAAACAAGCCTAAAAGACAATACCCCTGGTAATTTAGTAATTGCTAACAAAGCAAAACTCAGTTTTGATGGTGGTAGTGAAGAGACAAACGAAGTTAAACGTCCTGTATTAGCATTTTGTTCTGTTGATATTAGCCCGAGTGGCACAATTGCCGAACCTGCTTATAAATCTAGAGCATTACCTTCAGAAAGACTTACCTATGCTTATGAGATTACTAATACAGCCAATGCCACAAATACATTTAATCTTGCTACTAATGTTTTAAAACAAAGTGATTTAGAACCGACTGCGATTTATATTATTATAGATAAAAATGGCAATGGTAAACAAGATGATGATGAAAAAGCCGTTAGTTCAATTACGCTAGCTCAAGCTGCAACAGCTAGGCTGCTTATGATAATTGAATTACCTAGTGAGTATGATATTTCTGGCGATATATTTGCTAGCCCAGTTGCTAGCTGTAATGGTGATTTGCCGGTTCCGGAAGGTAAAAAAGGCAAAGATGACGATAATGTTGCTCAAACAACTATCCTATTAGGTGGTTTTGCAGCACCAGCTAAATCATCAGATTTTGATGTTTCTAAGCCTCTTTATCCAAATGCCAAATTAACTTACTCAATTAGCTTTACTGCTAATGATAGAGATTTGAGTAATGTTGTAATTACTGATGAACTGAGCGAGTTCTTTGATGCTCCTACAAATATTAGCCAAGGCCTAATTACAGATGCAAGTACTAACTTAAGCACCAATGTTATTGCAAATTATGACAGTGCTAGTCATAGTATTAGTTGGAGCTTTGCTAATGTACCAGCCACAATGACCGTAACAGTTAGTTTTGATATAACTGTAAAATCTGATATTAATATTACTGCAGATTTAAAGATTAGCAATACTGCAAAAATAAGGGCCGACAATGTTGATGAAAAAACAACTAACCCTGTAACTCATGGGCTTAAGCCAATTAATATCGTTATTAAGAAGTTAGTTGATAAATCTACTATACGTATTGGCGAAGAGCTAACTTATAGCCTTGTTGTAAGTAATCCTGAAAATAGTGTGAGCTTAGATAAATTAGTTGTAGTAGATGATCTGCCAGATGTACTTGAGTATATCGGAGGTTCTTCAATTGTAGTAATGCCGGATTCTACTGAGATTGCTATTGAGCCAAGCATAGAAGGTCAAAAGCTAACTTGGAATTTGGCAGGGATTTCTCCTACCGAGTCTATTACAATCCGTTTTAAAGTATTGGTATTGCCAAAAGCTATTGATGCTGATGAGATAATCAACTCAGCTATTGCGATTGCTAGTGACTCAGCTTCTATTGCTGAATCTGAGAGTGAATCAGAAGTGGCTACAGTAGTTCAATTAGGTATTTTTAGAGCTCCTGCAGTCTTATTAGGTACAGTTTATACCGATGTTAATGACAATAATGTTTTTGACAAAGATATTGATAGCCCTCAACTTGAAGCTAGAATTTACCTCTCTGATGGTCGCTCAGTTGTGACTGATAAATTTGGTAGATATAGCTTTGTAAATATGGAAGATGGTATTGAAATTGTTAAAATTGATAATACTACTATTCCTTCAAGAATACTAAAAGAAACTATTTCTGAGAGCTCACGCGGTCAATGGATAGTGCGTTTAGAGCAAGGTTTAATTAGTCGTTTAGATATTCCATTATTAGATCCAAAAGTTGACTTATCGCTAAGTCAAACTATAAATCTGGAAATGGGTCCTTTAAGCTTAACTAAGACTATCTCTAGGTTTGATAATACGGCAATTGTTGTCTTGAATATTTCAACAAGCCAAGCCCTTAAAGCTTTACAAATATCTGACATTTTACCTAACGAAGCTAAAATAATTTCTATTAATTTAAATTCACCAAATAATCTTGATTTTGATTTTGGAGATGTCGAAGCTGGTTTTGCTAGCATTATTGAATACAAAATAGAAATAGCTGATTCTCTAAATGGTCTTTATAAAGTCCCAGCGATAACATGGAGTGTGCGCTAATGTTTAGTCTTAAATTATTAAAAGCACTGCTAATTACTATCATTTTAAGTATAGTTTATGCACAGTCCGACATTGTGCTCGAGCAAAGCCTCGAGTACAATCAGGGGCTTGCATGTCAAATTAATACCTTAAATATTGTTGTAAAAAACAATAGTAATGATACAGTCGAATATATCCTTAGCGAATCATTGCCAAAGGGTGTATTACTATCAGACTCTAGTTTGGAAACCATTAGCTGGTTTGATAAACTAGCCCCTAATGAAGAAAAATCATATAGTTTAGACTTTAGTTTAAGTTCTCAGGCTGCAGCTAATTTAGAATTTATTGCTGCCCTAGAAATCAATGGCCAAACACTTAGCCAAAAAACTACTTTAGATAAGCTTAGTTTAGGCTCGAGCCTAGTTCGTTTAGGCGATCAGGGCTTATATGCTGGTGATATTGTAAACTACCAATTAGATTTAGTTAATCCTTTAGCTCAAGATATTGCAGTTAGTTTAGAAACAGCTACGGTTAGATTAAGCGTAACAAGCATTCCAGAGATAGTTAATATTGCTGCTAATTCTACAGCTACTGTTAATATTCAGGCAAAAGTTAGCTCTTCTGGTAGAACAGTATTACAAGTACTACCTTATGCTTGTCAAGGCTTTGCTAGTGACCAAGCTGCTTCGGCCGCAGTTAGTACTCGTGAAGAAGCAAGTGCAGAGCTAAGTTTGCCAGCAGTACAGCAAACTACCACTGTTAGCTTAGACCTAGCTGCCTATCAATTAAAAAATATTCTTGGCTTAGTGCTTGTTCAAAATTTACCAACTGGAGTAGGTTATTTAGCAAATTCTAGTTTGTTAAATGGTGAGTCTATCCCTGACCCTAAACAATATGAAAACGAGCTTATCTATGAGCTAGCTGATTTTAATATTGGTCAGTTATCATTTACTGTTGTTCATAACAATGAATATATAGTTTCTAAAGAAGATATAACTGTTATTGCCTTAACCCCAGAGCCAATTTTAATTGTTGGTGATGAGTCTGTGCTCGAGCATTTCCAAAAGGCAACAGTGGCAAAAACCAATACTCTTATCCGCGAGCGTGTAGGTGCTGTTATATTACAACCTGTTAATAACTCAGTAATTTATTCAGGCAATCATAGTTCAATTTCTGCTGATATGCCTTTAAATGCTCCTTATTCTTTACTAGTTAATGGTGTAGAAGCAGCAGCTGACAAGCTTGGTGAAAAAACAACCGATTCTGCTTTAAATCGTCAAACCTTAGATTTTTATGGCATTTCATTAAACGAAGGCCCAAACCAGATCATACTAAATACTATAGACAAATTGGGCAATCCTGTAAGTGACGAGATCACAGTTTTTGTTGCTGGTCAAGTTGCCCAAGTTTCTATTATTCCGCTTAGTGATTTAGTTGCTGACTCAAATTCTCCATTAAAATTTGCAGTTACAGCCAAAGATGCTTGGGGTAAAATACCAGCAAGCAAATTTTTGAGTTTTGAAATAGATGGTGCTGATGCTGGTTTAGCTGATGCGGACCCGCAAATTGTTGGCTATCAAGTTAGCCTAATTGATGGCTATGGCGAGCTTTTATTAGCTCCAGTTAGCGAAGCAAAAGAAATAACAATTTCTGCTCTGACTGATAAAAAAATCTCAGAACATAAGTTTGATGTTCAATCTAATTTGCGTCCTTGGATTGTTGCTGGTTATGGTTCTGTAGGTGCTGCTTATGACTCAACTAAAGCTGAGTCTGTAATTGGTGCTCAAGCAAGCTTTTTTGCTCGTGGCCAAATCTTTGATAACTACTTGTTAACCATAGCTGCAAATTATCCAAATCAACCACTAGGCCTCTTTGGTGGAAACCCTTACGAAAACGCTTACGAGTCTTTTCCGGTAACAGGCTCGAGCGGAAGTTATTCTCAAGATGCTTATTCTCAAGATGGTATTTATGCACGTTTGGAAAAAGACCAAAGCTATATTCAATATGGTGACTTTAATACTCAGTTTAACGGCGACTTATTGCAACTTAGCCGCCCTTTTACAGGTCTTAGTGGTAAGTATAAAGATAATTCCTTAAGCGTTACGGCCTATGCCAGCTATGAAGCTGTTTCTGATATAGTCAGAGACCAATTTATAAAAGCAAATGGTATTCATGTTTATAATCTTGGTCATCAAGATGAAATTTTGCCAGATAGCTTAAATCTTAAAGTAATTAAAGCAAGCTGTGAAAGCCCTAGTAAGCTAGTAAATGATAATGACCCTTTAGTTAAAGAATTATTTGCAGTTAATGACTATAGCTTAGATGAAAGAGTAGGAATCCTTCGTTTAAACTTCTATCTGCCACCATTTGATGCAAAAGGTCAGTGTTATTATTTGCAAGCAAATTACCAACTCAAAAATAAGACTGCCAAAAAAGCCATGCAATTTGGGGGACAGTTAAATTATGAACTTGCAGATGCAAATCTAAGACTAGGAGCATTTCAAGAAAATGACGATTTAGACAAATATACTCGAGTAGTAGCAGCAGGTGCATCTTATCAAACTGCGGCTTTAGCTGCTAACTTAGAAATAGCTTATGGACAAAATCAAGATAACGCTGGTTTGGCAGCAACAGTACAACTGGCATATCAGCAAGATGCTCTTGTAACTGAGGCACGCTATCGTTTTTATGATGACAGCTATCGCTCTAATATAGTTAGAAGCGGCGAACAAGCCGGTCATGAAATAAATGCTTTAATCAATTATGCAATAAGCCCAGAGCTTAAATTATCTACAGGCGCCTCTTTAACTACTTATTCAAAAGACAATAGCTCTCAAATTAGTAGTAATTTTAGAGTTGTCTATACTAACAGTGCTGATTATTATCTAGGCTCGAGCCTAATCGGGCGACAAGCTGGTGCTAATTTTGGTATCGGATATTCATTAAGCCGTTCAAATGTTTCTGAATTGAGAGCATTATTGGGCTTAAATGTAAGAGATGTGATAGGTATTAAAGGTACAGAATTTAGTATCAAACACGCTCAAGGCACAAACCTTGCAACAAAGTCAACTACTGACTTTACAATTGCCTACCAGGTATTAGAGAACCTAAAGGTTAGATTTACTGATAAATTAGTCTGGGGTAATAATAACAGCTTAGTAATTGGTTTTGATTCAGGTTTTACAAATAATGAAATCTTATCAACTCTATGTCTTTATAATTTCTGTGAGCTAAATGACCCTCAGGTAAACTTAGGTACAACTGTTTTAACTGCCGAGTATAGTTTTGCTGGTGGTTTAAATGATAAAGCTGGTCGTTTGCGTTTAGGTCTTAATACAACTTATCCAATCTCAAATGAGATTAGTCTTGAAGCAGGTTTGAGTCAATCCTTAGATTTTAATGCAAATTTAAATGAAACTACTGTTTCACTAGGTGCAGCTTATAATACCACTGACTTAAAAGCCAACCTAAACTACGATGTTGGCTTTGGTATTAGTAACAAGCACTATTTATTTGCAGGTACTACCTTTGCTCTTAAGCAAAACTTATTTGGTAGCATTAATGCCGAATACAATTCATCAGCTCAAGGTCAAGGTACAAAATTTAGTTTAGCTGCTGCCTATCGCGGTGGTCGTATGTCAGTATTGGCAAATCATACTGCACGTTTTGGTCTATATGCACTTAATAGCAATACAGAAATCTATGGAGATACACGTCTTAATTATTTCTTTGCTCAAGATTGGTCAATAAGAGCTGGTTATATTTATGCTTTTAATGATAATTTAGGCTTCAGTGATATGTATTCATTAGGTGCTACAGCGTACCCTTGGCAGGGTGGTAGTGTGAGTGCCTACGGTCGTTTCTTTAATGACTGGAAAAATTCAAACTCTGGCCTTGGGGCAACAGTTGAGCTTTCACAAGAGGTTGGTTGCGGTGTACAAGGCGTTGCAGGTTACAACTTCTTTGATGGTACTAGCTTTGACCATGGCTCAATTTTTGGGCAACCAGGCTTATTTATTAGGTTAGATATTGCTTTTGATGAAGAATGGCGCTGCGGTACAGGAAGAATTGGTGATTTTGTATTCTTAGATGAAAATGCCAATGGTCTCCAAGATGAAGACGAACACGGCATTGCTGGCGTTAAAATAGAATTATATAACACTCAACAAGAGTTACTAAAAACTGTATATTCTGATGCTTATGGCATCTATCACTTTGAAAATATGGTAGCTGGGGAATATTTTATCAGAGTAGAACTACCATTTGGTTATAACTTTAGCCCAAAACAAATTGGTGATGATAGAAATATCGATAGTGATATAGATGCAGATAGTGGGCAGGTTGAAATAAATCTAGATTGGACTGAAGATATAGGTTGGACTGAAGATATAGGTTCAATTGATATTGGTTTGGTGAAACAATGAGTTTGAGATTGTAATTTGTTTTGATTAGTCAATTGGAAATAGGGGTCATAAACTGACTTCTATTTCCTAACAATTCTTGCATTTAATTGTAATAGTTACCCAATGTGCAACTAAATCATCTAAAAAAAGGAATCCATTAAGTCGACTTTGATAAAATGGAGTGTAAAAAACAAATAATCAAAATATATATTTTTTCACAATAACTAAATTGAGGTTATTGTGAAAAAATATATTACAGAAGGGATATGTAAATAATAATATAGACGTAATATTAGTGAGATAATTATTTACTGATAAGATGGATGAGAGAGGCAATCGTCAGAGATTGGGATGTAAATGAAATCTTTTATTCCTAGCTGAATTTAAGATTTCATTTTAATTTTGTTGAGATTGACTCAAGTTTTAAACTATAAAGATTAGATCATAGCTGTCTATTTGGGCAACATGTTGCCAAGTTGCTTACCGCCGAAGAGGTGCATGTGTAAATGATAAACTTCTTGTCGCCCGTGTTCTTTGCAATTGACTAATAGTCGATATCCTTTGTCCAAACCTTCTTGTTCAGCAATTTTACGCGCTACTGTGAACATTCTACCAAGAGCTGCTTCATCCTCTTCGTTGACATCAGCGGCAGTTGGAATGATTTTGTTAGGAATTATTAAAATATGAGTAGGGGTTAGAGGGTTAATATCTCTAAAAGCAGTTACCAAATCATCTTGATAGACAATATCAGCTGGTATTTCTTTGCGGATAATTTTTGAAAAAATTGTCTCTTCAGGCATGTTTTAGTCTAACTTAGTAAGTCTAGTTCTGCAAATATTGTTTATAAAACTTTAAAAGACAAATTCTTTTGACTTAGTGGGTAGAATATTAAAATGGACAGAGTAGATTTACATATGCATACGTTTTATTCAGATGGTCAAGCTAGCGCTAAAGAGCTGCTAACTCAGGCTCGAGACATTGGTTTAAAAGCTATTGCAATCAGCGACCATGAGACAACTAGAGGAAATAAAGAGGGGCAATTAATAGCCTCTGATTATGGGCTCGAGCTTGTACCAGCGATAGAGGTAACTTGCCATTGGGACGGTTTTACTGGCCATGGTAATGGCCCTGATATTGATGTTTTAGGCTATTTTGTTGATTTAGAAAGTGATGCTTTGGCTAGGCTCGAGTCTAGTCAACAAGCTAATATTAAAAAACGTGCCGAACGAGTTTGTAAGGTTTTAGAGTCAGAAGGTCATGAGATAACAATAGAAGATGTTTTAGAAGAAAATCCATATTTCCCCGGTTTTATGCCAATTTATAAAACCTTAGAAAAATCAGGCGTGGCTAGTGGGGATATATTCAATATACTCGAGCCTAGCTGGCATAGATCTGGCCCGCTGGATATTAGTATTTCTGAAGCAATTGCTGCAATTCATGAAGCCGGCGGAGTGGCAGTACTTGCCCATCCTTCTATAATTAAAAGAGAAAGAAGCGGGGTGCTGTTAGCTGAACGTGGGCTGGCCCAGTTGGTAAAAAATGGTTTAGATGCTATTGAAGTATTGCATTACCGTTTGGATTCTAAACAGCGCAAGCATTTCTCTAATTTGGCTCGAGCCTTTAGATTACCAATAACTGGTGGTTCTGACGAACACAAAGGTTTTGGTGAATTCCTTAGATTTGGCTCTGAAGATGTCACTATGGACATGCTTAATACAATTCGTGAATTAAGTCTAAAGTACAACTAAAAACTAAAATAAAGGCCCAAGCTCGTTTTGAAGCTCTTTATATAATTGGATTGGGTCTTTATCTACCCCCAATGCCTGAAAAGATTTAGACAAAGAATTTAAATCCGTTTTTAAAATCTCTTTGGCATGTTTATTTTCATTGATATTTACAACTTGTGGAAAGTCAATTAATATTGCTTTATTATTCCACCAAAGTAAATTATATGTCGAAAAATCCCCATGGACTTTTCCTAAGCTTAAAACTTCTTTTAAAATAGCAAAACTTTGCTCCCAAGCATCTTGGGCTTCTTTTTGATTTAAATTAAGATCTGATAGCCTCGGGGCTGCTTCGTCTTTATTACCAATATATTGCATTAAGACAACCCGACCAGCTTTGGCAATGTCATGGATTGACGGGCCAATTAGCGGCTTAGGCACATTAATGCCTGCTCTATAAAACTCCCAAATAGTTTTGTATTCATGATAAATCCATAAGCTTTGTTCTGGTTTTATTTGGTTTTGCGATGCTAAATTTAATAACTTCTTTTTATGCTGATGAGAGATGTGTCGACCTGCTTTATAAATTTGATCTTTCGAGAAGGCTCGAGTCGCTTCATCACGATAGATTTTAGCAGCCATTAGGCCATATTTACCGTCAGCTAAATAAACAGTAGCTTCTTTACCACTTTTAATCTCACGGATTATTTCTGTTAAAATACCTTGTTCATACAAGTCTTGTAAATTAGGATCATCAAATTCATCAACTGATGAGAGTTTTTTGTCATCTTTAAGTTTTAAATCTTTTACAGAGCGTCTACCTTTGGGTTTGCGCCTATCTTTATATCTACCAAATTCTTCTTCATAGTCATAGTGATCTTCAAATTCGTAATTAATTTTATGCTTCAAGCTTGCCCTCTAAAAATAATATTCATAAGCTTAGTATGCATCTTTAAGTAAATAATTGTCAAGTAGCAATCATCATCAAATTTTAAGAAAGTTGTATATTTTTATGCAGGGCAAGCTGCTATATTGCTAGTAGATTAGGCTTATAATAATAGCCATTGTGCCGTTTAAAGAAAAAATCTCCTTATTTGAAAAACGCCTTGCCGAAGAACTTAAATCATCGGTCGAATTTATAGAAGCAATTGCTGAGGATTTAGTATCAGCAGGTGGTAAAAGATTGCGCCCCAAATTAGCTTTTTTGGCCGCTGATTTAGTTGGGGCTAATAATGAAGTGGCAGTTAATGTTGCTGTAGCGGTTGAGCTACTGCATTCTGCCTCGCTTTTACACGATGATTTAATTGATGATGCAGATACTCGCCGTGGTCGGGAGGCGGCCTTTAGGCGTTATGGCAATATTGTTAGTGTGATGTCTGGTGATTTTATGCTGGCAAAAGTTTTAGGAATATTAGCCCAAACCAATAATGCCAAGTTTACACTGCTTATGTCAAAAACTGCCTCGCAAATTTGTGAAGGTGAAGTATTACAATTTCAAGCGGCTAGCCTAGAAAGCTATTCTTTTGATATTTATTATCAAATTATAGAAGGCAAAACGGCTGCTCTATTTGTTGCAGCTATAAAGGGCGTTGGCATACTTGCCAATTTAGAAGCCGAACAGCAAAAAGCCTTAGAAGATTATGCTTGGGCTTATGGTCGTGCTTTTCAAATGAGAGATGATTATTTGGATTTATTAGGCAATGCCGAAGTTTTGGGTAAACCAGTTGGTGGTGACTTAAAAGAGGGCAAGGCAACATATGCTGTACTTAAACTCTTTGAACGAAATATTTATGAAGCAAAGGAAATTGTAAAACGGCATGCTTCAAAAGATAATGATATAAACAGAATGATAGAACTGATACGAGAATATAAAGCTGATGATTCGGCTCGAGCCCAAATCGATTATGAAGTTAAAAAAGCTATAAAAGCAGTTAGTATTTTCCCAGACTCAGTTGCCAAGTCTGAATTGATAAAACTCGCTAATAATGAACTGAAGCGTATATCTTAATTTAGGAATTGCTAATGATATTGCTAATGATTAAGTCTTTTTGTAGAAATCTTCCTTGCTTAAGATTGCTTAAAGCTTAAAAATAAGAACTAAATAATATCGGCTTTTTATATAGAAATTCTACTGTTTATTTTGGTTTGCCTGAGGATGTCTTGGCTATTCCTAAAAAGCATTCGGGTGTTTTTCAGGCTCAAAATAGCATGGTTATAATTATGCTATTTTCAAAAGGAGAAACTATTATGAAAAAAATTATATTAATAATCTTTTTGTTGATAACTAGCTTTATTTTTGATTTTCCACCATTACAAGCTTACCAACAAGGCTCTGTAAATATTATGGTGCCGCTATCTTGGGCTGTACAAGTTGATGAAAACCAAGGCGCAATATATTTGCAAGAAGATCCCAATAACCCAGAGGGGGCTGAGGTATTCTTTATTACAAGTGCTAACAGTAATAATACTAATCTACAAATTTTAATTAATCAGGCAATCCAGAATATGAGAAATATTAGGATGACTAATATTTAAATTCTTAAGTTAGAAGAAATAAGTGATGGTTTGATGACGATAATTGGGTACGGCCTGCCAAAATCAAGACTGTATTCCAAAATCAAAATAAATTGTTTCTTGAGCTAGATTGCAGTATTTATCAATATATTGTGGCTTGTGGTGAATTTGGCAAATATTTATTTGGTTTAGAAAGATTACGCTAATTTGTGTATAATGGCTTTACGGTAGATGGTAAAAAATAAAATTAGGAGATTTTACATTGAAACCAAAAATTCTTATTCCTCTAGACGGCTCAAGCTTTAGCAGGCAGGTTATTAATCATGTTATTAAATTATTTCCAGCATCTAATTGTGAACTGGTTTTATTAAAAGTGGCATCAGTCCCAGATGAGCTTAAAAGTAGTTTGGGTAAATCAAAGATTTCTGGTAATTGGTCCACCGTTATGAATTGGGTACCATCAATTGGTGCAAGTAAACAAATGGACCCAGATAAATCAGCTTATATTGAACGAGTCTGGGGTGGTCTAAAAGCAGAAATGGTTGATAATTTAGCTGAGATTAAAGATAAGTTAAAAAATAGAGGTTATGAAGTAACTTTAGCTATTCGTTTTGGTGACGCTGCCGAAGAAATTATTTCTTATACAAGCTTAAACAAAATTGATTTAGTTGCCATGTCTACCCATGGGCGCTTGGGATTTAAACGTATGATTCTTAGTTCTATTGCTGAACGAGTTTTGCCAAATGTTAGTGTTCCTGTAATGATGCTACATCCTTAGAATTGAAATTAAATTTTAAAACCTGAAAGCTTAATTTATGAGCTTTCAGGTTTTTTCTTATCAATGATTTCTTTTAATACCTGCATAGCTGACAAAGCTTTAGGGAAGCCAATAAACATTGCAGCATGGATTATAGTTTCTTTGATTTCGCCAACACTTGCCCCACAATTGATTGCCCCATAAATATGGGTTTTTAGTTCGTTTTTGCTACCAATATTCACTAAATGCGCAATTGCCAGCAGCTCTTTTGTTTTATAATCCAAACCAGCTCGAGCAAAAACATCCTCATAGACAAAATTACTAATTATATCTGCTAAGTCCGAATCTATTTCTTTTAAAGATTTCTCTATTTTATCGGCTTTGTTAGCCCAAATTTTCTCTTTAGATGTTTTCATATATGCTCTATAATAACAGCAACAAGCCCAGAATCTAAATTTAGCTCAATTGGTGGATTTAAGACTATATTAGATACGCCTAGCCCAAGACCAAAACCTAGTTGAAATTTATTAAGATTGTATTCGGCACCTTTTAAGCTAATTATTGACTTAGCTTTTAGGCTTAGAAGGCTAAAATTTGTATTTTTTGCAAGCTCTAAATTTAGCTTTGATTTATCAGCTAAGAAAAATATATCTTCGTGGCCAGAATGCAAACTAATTTTAGTGTTTTTTGCAATTTTAGCTGCGATTAATATTGCCGCTAAAGTTTGGTCTAAGCGATCACCGGTGGCAGCTATAAGTATTATTTCTGTGCTGAATTTACTAATGGCATAGTCTAGGGCTAATTCTAGATCAAGCTTATCTTTTTTTGAGGGGTAACTAAGCTTCTTAATTTTGGGAAATTGAGCTAGGGTTCGCTCCTCTACTGAGTCAAAATCACCAATAATTATTTGAGGTATTAAATTTAACTTTTTAGCATGCCTCAGGCCAGAGTCCGCAGCTATTATTAAATCACTATTTTGACATAAACTATAAACTTCTTTGTTGAATTTTAAATCTCCGCCTGCCAATATTAAGGCTTTCATTTTTCATCTTCCAAAACATGCCAAGCTTGCTCAGGGATAGAAATATTGATAATTTGATTAGGCTCGAGCCTAACGGGTAATTCTCTTTTAAAACCCTGCCAGAGCAATTTTATATCTAATTCCAATAGTTGAAACTCTATTTCGACTAGCTCTGTCAAAAAATTTATAGTTTGCACTCTAGCTTTGCTATTACCTTTATTTAATTCAATCAATTCAGCCCGCAATAAGGCTGCTTTTGAGCTTTTTAGTTCTTTGGCAGAATAGATATTATTATGACCCAAAAAATTAGCCACCCAGAGATTCTTTGGAAAGCTAAAAACCATAGCCTTTGGGCCAATTTGTAATATTTTACCTCTACGCATTATGGCAACTCGGTTGGCCAAAGCAAATGCTTCTTGTTGGTCGTGGGTGACATAGATTGCAGTTATGTCTAATTGTTTTAAAATGATTTTGAGTTCATGTTTTAGATTTTCGCGTAAGTTTCTATCCAAATTAGATAAGGGTTCGTCAAGTAATAATAGCTTAGGCTTAGGGGCCAAGGCTCGAGCCAAAGCAACACGCTGCTGTTCACCACCAGATAGCTCATGAATTGCTCTATTCTCATAGCCTTTTAAGCCTACCAAGGCAAGCATTTCTTTTATTCTCTTGTGCTTTTGGGTTTTATCAAGTTTTTGTAAGCCAAACTTTATATTATTTTCTACATTCATATGAGGAAACAAAGCATAATCCTGAAAGACCATACCAAAGCCACGCTCCTGAGGGCTTTGGTATGTTATATCTTGATTATTGAGTAATATTTTACCTGAGTCAGCAGGCTCGAGCCCAGCTATTAACTTAAGTAAGGTAGACTTTCCGCACCCGCTTGAGCCTAACAGAGCCAGAGTTTCTGCTTGATTCACTGTAATATTGAGATTGTTAACAGCTTTAGTTGTTGGATAAGTTTTATTTAAGTTTTCTGTTTGTAGATACATATTTATTTTCTAATCATAATGATGAATCATGATTTTCATTGTCGTATAAGGCTTATTGCAGGGGTACAAAATGTTTAGATATAATAATACTAAGTGTAAGATGTGTTACAATTTTTTGAGGCTTTGGGCTATAGATGGGTTAAATGAATATGCCTGAGTTGTTAAAGAGGGGCTTGGTATTGTTAAAAATATTAATTCCTAGGAAATAAATTATCGGTGAGGAGACTTATGTATGCAGGAATCACTAGCTAAAAATAGGCGCTGGCTAACTATAGTTTTGTGGCTTCTTGCTCTATTATTTTTACTTTGTGTTTGGTTTAGTATTGGCAAAATACAAACAGATTTAAAAAATAGAGGTCAAGAGGCGCTCAGAGTAGCAGGCTTAAATCCAGATTATTTATCTGTTAATGGCTGTGACGTTAGCTTAAATGGGAAAGTAGAATCTGAGGCTGTAAAAGCTCAATATACATCGGCAGTAGGAAATCTTAAAGGGATAAGGCAGGCAGGTCTTTTTAACCCTGGAGATGGGTTTTTTAATAATTTAAATATTGAAAAAGCTGTTGCCCCTATTCCGGATACTCCTGAAGTAGCAATTTTAAGGGAGCCAAATTTAGATATAACAATTAAAGACGGTAAGGCCATAGTATCTTGTCTTCTTTCTGATTCAGAAAGATTAGAAGTTTTAAAGGCCGCCGAAAAACTATATGGTGCTCAAAATGTAGTTGATAACTGTGTAGTTGCAACAGACCTTAAAGCAGCCACTTGGTTAAATGGTATGTTGGGGCTCTTGCCCACATTTGATACCGATTTGGAAGGTGCTCGTTTGACGGCAATAGACAATTCGTTGACCATTTCTGGCTTGGCAGCTGGCGATGATCAAAGGGCTGTTTTAGCTGAATTGGCAGATGCCGCTGTTGGTCTTAAGTTGCAAAATAATATTCGAGTAAAAGAATTCGAACTCATAGAGCCAAACTTTAGCTTTAGTGCTGGGGATGGACTCGAGCTTAGCGGTAATGTTAACCAATTAAGCGCAGATTTAATTCAGAAATCTCTTGCAGATTCAACGAGCTGTAGTGTTTACAGTAAAATTGATAATAGATTACAAGTTGGCGAAAATTACTTGTCACCATCTTGGACGGCAAATGTGTTTGAGCAAGCTTGTGCTGCTACCGCCGAAAGCCCAGATTTCGCTATGAGCTATGCTGCTAATAAACTTACTCTAAAAGGAACAGTTGATAGTGAAGCAAAGCGTTTAGCAATTGCTGAAAGTTTTGCCAATTCGACCGATGGTTTAGAGATAATTAATAATATTGAAGTTATTGAGCCAGTTGTTTTAAAAGAGCCAAGCTTTAAATGGCGAAGAACAAATGATAAGTTAGAAATCTTTGGCAATGTGGCTGAGTCTACCTCAATTTATGCTGATGGTGCAGCAACTTGTGCAGTTGATGCTGATCATATTGATAATCAAATGAATGTAAGCGCTGATTATAAATTACTTCCGTGGACGAAAAAGGTTTTTGATGAAGCTTGTATAACAGTTCAAGAAAGCCCAAATTTTGCCATGAACTATGACAACGGCAAATTGATTTTAACCGGAACCGTAGACAGTGAAGCAATTCGTACGGATATAGGCAACAAATATATTGCTGCTTCTGAAGATATTGAAGTAGTAAATAATATTGAAGTCATAAAGGCAGTTGATATACCCTTACCAGTTGCTAGTTCTGAGGTTGTAAACCCAGAACCTGTGGTACCAGAGGTTAGCTCGGAAATTGCTAATCCTGAACCTGAGGTTGCTGTTGCAACTGTAGAAACAGCAGGGCTTATTAAACTGAATCCACCAAGTTTACGTGTGGATATTTCGTCGGATAGAGTACGCTTGAATGGTGAGCTACCAAATGCCGTTGAGCAAGAGAATGCTGCTCTTGGTTTTAGTGGTAAAGAGATTGAGAATAAGGTGTCGGTAAATGCTGAGATAGCTAACCCTGATTACTTAGAAACAGTAATTAGCCTTGGCCCAGAATTAGCTCAAGAGCTTGACCGAGTTACAATTAATTTGGAAAATAAAAAACTTACAATATTAGGCGTTGCCAGTAGTGAAGAGCAACGTATGGCAGTTGGTGACTATGTACAAAACAGGCTCGAGCCTGATGTAACTGTTGTTAACAAGTTGACTGTTAAATCAACTATTCCATTTACAGAGGACGGTAAATAATTATGAATGGACTTTGGCTATTTTTACTTTTTATTGCTGCAATATTAGTGGCAGCAATTCTCGGCTTATTTGCCGGTGGAGGGCTTTTGGCTTTAGCAGCTAAGCTCTTAATCTGCTTAGCTTTGGCTGCTATTCTTGGTGCTATTGCTGGTTGGTTACTGAAATCACTAAATTGTGGTGGCGGCGAATGGAAAGCTAAGTTTGAAGATTTAGAAGCTAAGTTTGGCTTAAAAAACCGTGAACTTGATGGTTTAAAAGCAGAATTAAGAGCGGGCAGAGGTGAGCTTGATAAAACTAACTTACGCTTTGCTGAGATCGAGAGCGAAAGAGACAAGCACAAAACCGCATTTTTTGACCTGGAAGCTAGATTTAAAGATTTGAAATCTGACTTTGATGCTGAGCAATCCGGTAGACTCGAGCTTGATTCAGAGCTAGTGGCAAGAACCAAGTCAATTGCTAACTTAGGCTTGCAGCTTAATGCCAAAGATCAAGAAATTGCGAGCTTTGTAACTAAGTTAGCAGCTGATGATGGCTCAAAAGCTAAAATTCTTGAATTAGAAAAGCAGTTAAAATTATCAGAAGATAAATTATCTTCACGTTCTAATGCAGATAAAGAAAGCAGTGCACGTTTAGCAAGTTTTGAGGCAGAGCTAGAAACTGGTCGAAATACAATTTCAACCCTAGAGAGTCAGGTTTCTGAAAAAGAGCGTAGAATTGCTGCTTTAGAAGCTGATTTAAGTAAAGCTAAAACTGATTCTGGCAATCAAATAGATTTAAGTGGGCAGATAAACTCTTTAAGGCAAGAATCCGCTACAAAAGATAATCGTGTGGTTGAGCTCGAGAGTGAACTTAACAAACTACGTGCTAGCGCAGGAAAAGTAAGCGAATATGAGAGTCAATTAAATAAATATAAACTAGAGCTAAGTAACTGTGAATCAGGTCTAAAAGAACTTAAGTCAGAGCTTAAATCAGTAGATTCTGGTCGAACAGATCTTGATTTAGAGCTGGCAGCAAGAAGTAAATCAATTGCGGACTTTAGCCTAAAACTAGATGCAGCTAAAAAAGACCTTGTTGCCAA
>CAMZLP010000048.1 GCA_947311535.1 uncultured Deinococcota bacterium
ATCCCTTTTTATTTCCTTTGTCAATCTTTGGTCATACGAATTTTCCAGTTGTCTCAAAAAAAGACGCTTGTATAAAAGCGTCTTTTTTTGATATATAATTTATTTTTAAACAACTTTAGTAATAAATGCCTTTAAGTCTGGAGCTTTTACTCCAATATCTTCATAAATTGCATCTGGGATACCAATTGAACCAATGTATAAGTCACCGACATTATTACCAGGAACAGTACCTTTTTTAGGAAGGGCAATTGCTAAAGTTGCAGTAGCATTAACGGCAATCCCTGGGATTTCTCCGTCATCAGCCATCATACCGGTTGGTATATCTAATGAAATCACCGTGCTATCTTGAGCATTTAAAACGGTTATCACATCAAACGTGCGTCCTCTGGGTGGCCCCTCTAACTGGGTTCCTATAGCTGCATCAATAACGCAAGAAAATTTCATTTTGGGTAAGCCGCTTCTTATTTTTATATTTGGATAAAATTTCAAAAGCTCGAGCTGTTCTTTAGTTACACCAGAATAGTTTTCGGCCTCGTGAGTTGGAACAACCCAAACACGCCTTTTTTGAGCGGCTAATAGCCTAGCTGCTGCCAAACCACCAGAGCCGTTATAACCACGGCCTGCAACAACTAAAACTGGCCCAGTTGGAACAAGCTCATTAGTTAGCTGAGCCAAGTTTCGACCGCTGTGTTCTGCTAATATTCGATTGTTTAAGCCATATTTCCCAGTAGCAAGTGTTGCAATCTGTTGCATTTGCATAGTATTTAATTTTGCTATTTCAGCCCACGGAATAGTAGGGATATCCATAATAACCTCTCTTATTTAGCCGAGCTCGAGCTTATCGAAGCTTGCTGTTGAATAAACGTTTTGCACATCGTCTAAATCTTCTAGGCTATCTATAAAACGTAAAACTTTTTTTGCGTCAGATTCTGGGAGCTCTGTTTCTAGTTGAGCAATTTTGGTTAGCTGGTTTATCTCTGCTTTGTAGCCTTTTTCTTCAATGCCTTCTAAAATATTAAATAGTTCAGAGGCAGAAGTATAAATAGTAATACTCTCATCATCTAGTTCTATATCTTCAGCACCGAGTTCTATTGCTAATTCTTGAATATCGTCGCTGATATCTGCTACTACAATCATACCTTTAGATTCAAATTGCCAAGCAGTGCTTCCGGACATATTGCCACCATGCTTACTAAAAACGTGGCGCACGGCTGCTACTGTCCTATTACGGTTATCGGTCAGAGCTTCTACCATTACCGCAATACCAGCTGGGCCATAGCCCTCATAGACAACAGCATCAAACTGAAGGCCGTCACCACCACCAGAAGCTTTATCAATTGCCCGTTTTACGTTATCAATAGGTACATTATCAGTTTTTGCGGCTGCCAGAGCGTTTTTAAGATTGAGATTATTTGTTGGATCTGGCCCACCGCCTTCACGTACGGCGGTACTTATAGCCCTGATATGTTTACTAATAATCTTGCTACGCTGACTGTCATTTGCAGCTTTTTTTCTTTTAATTTGTGACCATTTATTATGACCTGCCAAGAGTTCGTTCCTCCAATGGAAAGACTAATAGCTCTATTTTATCCTATATAGTTTAGATTTTGGTAAGGCAACTAAAAAAAGCGAGTATACACCCGCTTTTTTTGTATAAACTATGCTAAATAAGCTAGTTATTCGATAAAAAACCAAGTTTCAGCGACATCTCTAAGATTTGAATACTGAATATCACTTTGAATTGTATTGTTCCAGTTACTTTCTCCGTTGATATTGACATAATTTACTCTGTTAATATCAGTTTGGCTTGAGGTGAAACTAACCCTCACTCTATGGTGGCCACGTGGTGGTACTAAAGCAAGAGAGCCTGCTTGAGTATTTGCATTGGGGAAATAAAGCATTTGCCCTGCGCTAATAAATACATTACGCTCGAGCTCATAGACAGTACCATCTGGGTCAATGACAGTAAATGTCAAATAACCAGATTGACTGGCTTGTACTCTAAAATCTATATTTTCACCCAAGTGATAAATAGCACCTTGGCCGCGTCCGGGTTGAAATACTTGGATAATTTCATTATTGGGTACGCCAACATAGATCCTAGCATATCTAGGAGCACAGCCTGCTAAAAGCAGGAGGGCCAGAGGAATTAGTAGAAATTTTAGTTTTTTCATTTGTATCTCCTTGTCAAATAGTTTACCTTATTAGCGTATGAGTATATTAATTTCTCAAGAAATGATTAAGAACCTAGATAAATAATTCACGAACAGTAGTAATGTGAATCTATTCACTAACTTAGCCTTCTTACTAATATTATTAAATTTTTGAGCTATTATCTTAAACAATATGATCTTAAAAAATAGGCGTGCCTACCACAATTACGAAATTATAAAAACCTTTGAAGCAGGTATAGAATTAACTGGAAGTGAGATAAAATCCCTCCGAGAGGGGGGAGGCTCTATTGCTGAGGCATATGCTCGAGCTTATAAAAATGAAATCTATCTAGAATCTATGAATATCCCAGTATACAAACAAGCCAGTTATAATAACCACGAGCCCTTGCGAAGACGCAAACTTTTGTTAAATCGCTCCGAAATAACTGAAATAGAAAGAGCATTAGACCGTAAAGGCCTTACCTTGGTTCCATTAAAAATGTATTTACACAAGGGCTGGGCAAAAATAAATATTGCCCTAGCAAGAGGTAAAAAGGTTCATGATAAACGTCAATCAGATGCTAAGCGTGATGCTCAAAGGCAAATAGATAGAGCTCTTAAAAATCATTAAATTATGTTTTTAAGAGCTTTTAAAATATTGTTTATTGTAGCCTTGTTTGCAATATTTGTTGTGCAAGCACAAACTCAGGTTTTCATTAATTCAAAAGAACTTAGTGATAACCTAATAATTGACAATGAGCTTTATATTTTAGCAAAGTCTTTTGCAGATAGTACTAATTCCAACTTTAGCTATGAAGCAAATCTGGGCATTTTGGCTTTGGACTTTAATGGGCATATTCTTACGGCTGATAATAGCCTCATAGAAATTGATGGTAAAAACATTCAGGGTAGGCTCGTCTATCCTGACGACAAGCTTTATTTACCGCTTAAAAGCCTTGCTAAGGCCTATAATGCCGCTAGCTTTACTGATACTGAAGCAAGCTATTTTATATTGCCAAGAGCTAGTTTAATTAGCAGCACTATGAATTCTTATTCTGACTATGACCGAGTTGTTTTGGAATTTAAGGGTTTAAGCCCTTATAAGTCAACATATAACTCTGAATTAAATATCCTAGAACTTCTTTTTGATAATGTTTTAGAGCAACCATTTACAGTGAGCTATGGTTCTAAAATGGTAATGGAGTTAGGCTCGAGCCTAGGCTATTTAAAACTTAAACTAATTCTGTCCGAAGCTAATAACTACGAAATATACAATGAAGCAAGCCCAAACGGCTATAAAGTCATTATTGATACCTTTAGCGCTGATAGCCAAAAAACTAATCATAAAAAAATTGAGATAGTCTTAAAGCAAACTCAAATAGAGGAGAGCAAATACTTTATAGAGCAGCTTAAGCAGTTTTTAGAAGCCAATAATATTGACGTTGAAATAATTTTAGAAGAAGATAAAATTGACTATTTAGCTGATATATTCTTGACTATTAATGTTACCGAGATAAATAGAAATAGCATTAATATATATTATCAAAGCACAAATCCCAGCGAATATCTTATAAGAGAAAATGCTGCCAATGCACTAAGAAGAAGCAACAAACCAGAAAGACGTTTGCTCTTGGACAAAATAGCTAGCAATTATTTATTTGGGCAAGAGCTAGCTAATAGGATTAGCAATACCATATTTCAAAATATAGGTTATCAAAGCCAAGTCTTTGCTGAAAATTTGAGCGCTATTGCTAACTATGCTGGTAGAGGAATAGTAATAGAAAGCTCAAAAGAAAATTTAAATAATGAATTATTAATAGACAGCTTGGCTCGAACAATTATCTCACATTTGGAGAATTATGACTGAGGAGTACAGCTTAAAAAAGAAAACAAATTACTGGCTTAATCCTTGGCTGATTGCATCTTTATTATTCTTTATTGCTTCGCTGTGGCTATATTACTTTTTAAGTCAAAAACCCAAACTAGATTTACAGCAAGTTGATTTAAATTTACAACAGCTTAGCGGACAAGTTTTAGCAACTAGCTTTGATGTTGTTGTGGTTCTAAATGATAATAAGCAAATTGTGTCAATATCTGAAAAATTATTTACTGACCGTAAAGCAATGCAAATACTAACGGCCCTTAGTAAGAACATCTTTTGGCCCGAGGCGGTTATGGTGGAAAATGTGCTTATGCTCGAGCCTAATCGAAAAAATATTGCCGTTATCAACTTGCAAATTGATAAATCTAAAACTATTAATTTAAGCATTACTCAAGAAAGAGATATCTTAAACTCAATTGATCAAACTTTAGAGTTAAATGGGATAAGTGATTTTAGGATTTTGATAAATGGCCAAGAATCAGGAATATTTTTGAAAAATTTGAGCTATAAAAATAAGGTTAATTAGTTTTAAAAATACCCAAACCCCTAAGATTGCTATGTTAATAAAAATTAGGGGTTTGGCGATTTATTAAAAAGATGCTTTATATTCTTTTAAGGATACATCCTAGTTAACATTCTAGGAAATGGAATAACTTCACGTAAATGGCTGACTCCAGTTATCCAAGCTATGCTGCGCTCGAGCCCAAGCCCAAATCCAGAATGGGGTACGGTACCAAATTTTCGCAAGTCAATATACCAGTCAAAAGCTTCAGAGGGGAGATTGTGCTCTTTGATACGCTCTTTGAGTAAGTCGTAGTCATGAATACGCTCGGAGCCGCCTATTAGCTCACCGTAGCCCTCTGGGCCGATTAAGTCATCGCACTTTACTCTTGTTGGGTCGTCATCATAAGGTTGCATATAAAATGCTTTGGTCTTAGTTGGCCAGGATTCAATAAACACAGGTCTATCAAAGCTATTGCCTATGATAGTTTCATGTGGTGCGCCAAAGTCTTCGCCCCATGGTAAATCTTCACCTTTTTTAGCAAGTAGTTTTAGGGCATCGTCATAAGATAGCCTAGTAAACTTACCTGCTGCGGTAGGCTCGAGCAAAGCCACATCACGTTCTAAAATATCAAGTTCTCTCTGCCTATTATTTAGTACTCGTTTAACCAAATAAGCCATAAAATCTTCTTGTAATTGCATATTACCTAAATGCTCTAAAAAAGCCACTTCTGGCTCAACCATCCAAAATTCTAGCAAGTGCCTACGTGTTTTAGATTTCTCTGCTCTAAATGTTGGCCCAAAGGTATAAACCTTAGCAAAAGCCAAAGCTCCAGCCTCAGCATAAAGCTGCCCAGATTGCGATAAATAAGCACTGTCTTCACCAAAGAGGTCAATCTCAAACAAATTAGATGTACCCTCAACAGCTGTTGGCATAAAAAACGGGGCATCGAAACGAATAAAATCCCGCTCATGGAAAAAGTCATGAACAGCTCTTATCATTTCATCACGAATCCGCATAATAGCCCAAGGTCTTTGATGCCGTAAATAAATATGCCTATTTTCCATCAAAAAGTCAGTGCCGTGATCACGTTTAGTTATTGGGTATTCGCTGACAGGTTTAGAAATTATTTCTACATTTTTTAGCCCAAGCTCAACTCCGCTCGGTGAACGCTCATCTTTGCGAACTACGCCAACTACTTTTATGCTAGATTCTTGAGCAATATGTCTTGCTTTGGCAAATACTTCTTCAGGGACTTCGTTTTTGACGATTACCCCTTGTACAAAACCGCTGCCATCACGAATTTGCAAAAAAGCAATCTTGCCACTACTGCGTATGCGGGTTAGCCAGCCTGAAATACTAACTTCTTGGTCAATATGTTTATTTAATTTTGAAATAGATACATTTTGCATAAGCTAAGTTTAACCCAAAAATAGAAAGAAACTAGAAAACAGAGCTAGGAATAAAGATAAAGGAGAAAGTGAAAAGCCTTAACTATAAAGTCATAAGCAGGGCTAAAGCCTCACTTATGACTTAGAATTTAGAACTTTCATCTTAGCTATGCCAATTTAGCTGGGATAACGAGAAATTGCATCTTCTATTACTGATACAATTCCACATTTATCAACATGCCCCGCAACTTCTGTATATTTTTCCCTTAATTCTTCAGGAGCATTGCCCATTATCACCGGGTGACCAACAACATCTAACATAGAAACATCACCATTGCTATCACCAATAGCCATAGTTTTATCTAATGAGAATCGTAATTTTTCGGCTAAAAGTTTAAGAGACTTACCCTTACTAGCCGCCTTTTGGGTATAACTAACAAAAATATAGTCTTCTAACTTTTTAAGACCAGAAACACCAAACCCCAAATACAAGTCATCATGATTAAGAGCTAACAAAATATTTTTGTCAGCTTTATTGTGTATAACAAATTGAGCTCTTAAAACAGGTTCGTTTTTTATAACATCTTCTAAGTCACGTACAATTGCCGGTACACCCAATGATTTGGCGTGTGCTTTCATAAAGCTTGTGTTTTCTTCGATATAAAGGCTCGTTGTTGTATAAAGCTCGAGCATAAGGTTTTTATCTCGTGATAACTGTAGTATCTCCAAAGCTCTTTCTTCTGGTAGTGAATAAACCTTTAACATTTTACCATCTGTGTAGCTAATCTCTGCTCCATGCTGGAAAATATGAGGTTGATTTTCTCCGAGTTTTTTGGCTATTTTATTGCCCAAACCAAAACCCGGTCTACCGGTAGAAATATAGAAGCGAATACCTTTATCTCTTGCTTTTTTAATTACATCCCAAACACAATCATCAATTAAACCGCTAGAGCCAATCATCGTGCCATCAAGGTCTAAAACAATATTCTCAATCATGGTTTTTTATTTCTAAATGCAATTCTTCTAACTGCTCTGCTTCTAAAAGACCTGGTGCGCCTGTTAGTGGATCTGCGCCACGCTGGTTTTTAGGGAAGGCAATTACTTCACGAATACTACTTGCTTTAGTTAAAAGCATAACCAAACGATCTAGGCCCCAAGCGATACCACCATGTGGCGGTGCGCCATAGCTAAGTGCTTCTAATAAAAAGCCAAACTTTCTCTCGGCATCTTCTTTACTAAAACCAAGAGCCTTTAGCATTCGTTCTTGAATATCAGGGCGATGAATACGCAAGCTACCGCCACCAATTTCATTACCATTTAAAACAAAATCATAAGCATAAGCATTTACCGAAAATGGATCTGACTCTATTCGCTCAATATCTTCTTTTTTGGGCAGTGTGAATGGGTGGTGCATATAAGTGGTGCTGCCGTCATCGTTTTCTTCTAATAATGGGAAATCTACAACCCATAAAAAATTGTAAAGGCTTTCATCGATTAGTTCTAAATCTTTGCCTAGTTTTAAGCGCACTGCACCTAGAGCAGTTTGAGAGACTTTGGCTTTATCGGCGACAATCAAGATAATATCGCCAATATTTGGTGAAAGCTCAATTAATTTGCTAATTTCTGCTTCATTTAAGAACTTGGCTATTGGACCACTAAAACCGTCTTCAGTACGTTTGAGCCATGCCATGGCTTTGGCGCCGTGAGTTTTGGCATGTTTTTCTAATTTATCCAAGCCTTTTCTACTGATATTTTTAGCCAGCTCAGCATTTAATATTAGGGCATTTACTTGGCCTTTGTTTTCTAATACTGCCGAGAATCCGCGGAAATCTGTATTAGTGAATATATTTGAAATTTGGCTAAGCTCGAGCCCAAACCTAGTATCAGGCTTATCACTGCCATAGCGGCTCATAGCTTGGGCATAAGTTATTCGAGGAAAGGGGAGACTTAGCTCTATATTATTAGCAACTTTTACAACATGCTGCATTAATCCTTCGTTTAGCTCAATTATATCTTCTTCGTCAATAAAAGACATTTCTATATCTAGCTGAGTAAAATCTGGTTGCCTATCTGCTCTTAAATCTTCATCTCTAAAACAACGAGCAATCTGAAAATATTTATCAAAGCCAGCCATCATTAACATTTGTTTAAATAACTGTGGTGACTGGGGTAGAGCATAAAATTGACCAGGCTCGAGCCTAGACGGTACAACATAGTCTCGAGCCCCCTCTGGGGTAGATAGTGTGAGCAGGGGAGTTTCAATCTGAGTAAAGCCCTTAGCATCTAAATAGTCCCAAATTGCTTTGGAAATCTTGTGTCTTGTGTGCAATACTGCAGCTGCATCATTACGGCGCAAATCTAAATAGCGATACTTTAAACGTAAATCTTCACTAACCGCGCTAGCATCAATACTGCCATCAAGTAGAAACGGCGGGGTTTTTGATTCATTTAAAATTTCAATACTAGTCACTAATATTTCAATATCACCAGTAGCCATGCGATCAGTTTTTTGGCTATCTGGACGAAGCCTAACAGTTCCTGATAGTTCAACTACATATTCACTTCTAATAGTCTCAGCAATTTTGAATGCTTCTGTTTGATCTGGTTCAATGACCACTTGGATAAGACCGCTTTTATCTCTTAAATCAATAAATATAAGACCGCCTAAATCACGGCGGCGATTAACCCAAGCTTGCAAAAAAACCTTTTCATTGGCATGCTCTTTATTTAGCTCAGCACAATAATGGCTACGTTTCATAAAATAACTCCTGACATAACATTAAAGTCTAGCAAAAAAAAGAAAAGTAGACTGTTTTCACAATCTACTTAGATGCTGCTTATTAATTGAACTTATTGAATGTTTGCTGGTAGTCCGTTACTACGTATACCTTTTACAACTACAAATACAAATCCAGATTGAGCACCATCTGGAACGGTAACTTTAATTCTTCTACCTGACCATGATGTTGGCTTTACGGTAACTCCGCCAAAACCATTTACATCTCCGCCAATAATAACGTAAGAATCTTGGGCTTGGCCACTCATGCCGTCATCAAAATAACGACCCTGAATGTTGAGAGTATTGCCTACAACTTTTAATGAGAAAATAGAAGGTTGAACATTGTTTTCAATCGCAGCACGTGGTGCACATGATGATAAACCTAAAATTACTAATGATAATACTAAAAATGAAAAACGTTTCACTAATAGCCTCCTTATTACTAATAGTATGACGACTTTAAGAGAAATAGTATGGGAAGTTTCATATTTGGGGCTATTGTCAGAAATTTGGGATGTATTAGCTGCTATTTAATTTTGAACAAGCTTTGCTGGGTTTTAGTGGATAGATTAAAGATATTTTTTAAACCGCAAAATATTTGAGTTTTTTGGTTTGCCATTAAGATAAAAAATTCCAAAGGTGGTTGCTGCTTTTAAGTTTATTGGTAAAACTTATATTTATAAATATTTACCATAGGTTTTAATGATTTATAAATACTTAAGAAGAAACGACTATATTTTTATAAATTTGCTTTATTTTACCCAAATTGTGCTGAAATAGGCGAATATTGGCTGAGATGGACGTTAAACAGGCTCGAGCCTGTTCTAAATACAATAACACTAGCCAGATGCTGCAATTAGCCTTGTAAATATGTCAATAACCAAGATAAGTACCCTTATCTTGGTTTTGTATCTAACTAAAAAAGAGCTTTACTATTTCTTTGCAGTAACTTTATATCTACTTAACATTAAACCCTTAAGTTTATAATTATGAGCAATTCAAAAAAACAAACAAAAAATGAAGAATGTCGAGCTGCCCGACAAAAAGATAAAAATACAAAGAATACAAAACTATTTGCTTCAATCGTAGCTATTGCCGTTTTAGGATTTTCTGGCTACTGGTTTTTTGCCAAAAAGCAAAATCAAGAGATTAATGCCTATACAGCTCAAATTTCTGAAAAACTTGGTCAAGATATTGTTATTGAAAAAGAAACTAAATATTCAATTCAATCTCGTCAACATATTTCTACAAATCAAGCTCACGTTCCGTATTCAACAAATCCACCAACCTCAGGCCCTCATTCTGAAAGAAATGATAACGACGAAGATGGTGTTGTTTTGGCAGCTTGGGGAAAAATGCTCAAATTACGGCAATTTAACGATGTAATAGCTGAAGATTTTATTAAAAGGAATTTTAATAAATCCCCCGAGCAACTAGCAAGATAAATACAACTATTTCAATAATTGGGGTTAATAGGTAATAATAATCTATGAACAGTATTTCTCAGTATCCGATCTTCCCTGCAAATTGCAAGTCTTTGCTTTGTAAACATCTGAGCAAAGAAGTATTTAAACAACTAAAAGACATAATAAGCCCTAACGGCTATTCTTTGTATGATGTAATCAATTCTGGCATTGTTAATATAGATAGCGGTATTGGGGTTTATGCAGGTGACAGCGAGTCATATCAGCTTTTTGCTCCCTTATTTGACCCAATTATTGAGGACTATCATGGATTTAAAGCAAGCGACAAACATCTTAGTAATTTAAACCCAAATGATTTAAATGCTTCGAACCCTGATGATGACAATCAATATATAATTTCTACTAGAATACGGGTTGCCAGAAACTTGGCAACTTACCCGCTTGGTCCAGCAATTAGCAAAAATCAAAGAAACGAAATTGAAAAACTTGTTTCTGAGACTTTGTTATCTTTAACAGCTGAATTGGCTGGTAGTTATTATCCATTAAAAACTATGACCAAAGAAATACAAAATCAACTAATAGAAGATCACTTTTTATTTAAAGCAGGTGATAGGTTCTTAGAGGCCTCAGGCTTAAATCGTGATTGGCCAGATGGCCGAGGGATATACCATAATAATGATAAAACGTTTTTAGTTTGGATAAATGAAGAAGATCAGATGCGAATAATATCCATGCAAGCTGGTGGTGATATTAAGGCAACTTTCACACGGCTCTCCTCTGCTATTGCTGAGATAGAGAAAAATATATCGTTTGCTTATAGTGAGCATTTGGGCTATATTTCTAGCTGCCCCAGTAATTTAGGCACAGCTATGCGAGCAAGTGTGCATATAAAGTTGCCTAAGTTAGCAAATAACATGAACGTTTTTAAAGATATAACCGATGAATACCATCTTCAAATTAGAGGAATTCATGGCGAGCATTCTGAAACTGTTGATGCTGTTTTTGATATTAGTAATAAGCGTAGGCTAGGCGTGACCGAGGTGGACTGTGTGCAGGATATGTATGATGGAGTTGTTAAATTAATTGAAATAGAAAAATCTTTGAAAATTTGATTTGTTCAGTCATACGTACTATTCAATTAGATGATGAGCAGTTGCAAATGATTATAATTATGCTATTTTGACAACAGATAAGGATTTTCTAGGATATGAAAAGCATTTGAGAATAAGTCTTTATAGGCACTAGTGAAAATACCTACATATAGAATTTAGTATTTTAATGCTATTAAATATTATTTTGAATTTCATATTATGAATTAATGTCTAGTGAACTAGAAAGATTTACTAACAATAGCCTTAGCCAAGCTCAAGATTGGGCGCATCTTAGCTCTTCTGATTTACGTAGACGGGCTATGGTTGCTGCTAATCAGCGTGATAAAGCTGAATTATGGGGATTGGCTCGAGCCTATCTGTTTTTACACGGTGCCAAAGGCGGCAAGGTCTCCCCTAATACTCTTAAAGCTTATAAAAGAGGTGTGTGGGATTTAATAGAAGCGTGGCAAAGAGAAAATCTAATAAGGCCTAGCCGAGATGCAGGGGTTTTGTATATTAGAAAGCTCGAGACTGTTCCTAATACTAGAACTAATAAAGCTTTGTCAGCAGCGAGTATAGAAGTTAAATTGGCTTCGGCTCGAGCCTTGTACAAAGCTTTGCGTTGGGCCAACGCTACCGAAGCAGTACCTTTTAGAGATGTAAAGCCAGCCACTGACCCCACTCCAGCTTGGGAAAAACGCAAACCATATAGCCCAGAAGAAATAGAACAATTATTAGAGCATGCAGATATTAATGAACAAGCGCTGGTCTTGCTAGGTGCTCATGGAGGATTACGTATTAGCGAAATGTGTAATTTGGCTTGGGGTGATATTGATTGGCTAAATAGCAAATTAAAACTAACTGGTAAAGGTGGTAAAAAAGCCACTGTTAGTATGTCTGGCAAATTGGAGCGAGTTTTAAAAATACTACGGGCAAGCATTGATGCCAGAAAACGCAGTAAACGACCCCATAATGCCGTATTACCTTGGGGTACATTTAGAGCCAGAGAAAAATTGCAAGACTTATGCAATAAAGCAGCTATACCCTATGCTGAGCGGGCTGTACACGGCTTACGCCATGGCGCAGGTACTCGTTACTATGCTCAAACTAAAGACTTAGGCAGAGTAGCCACCCATCTGCGGCATGCCAATATTCAAACTACTCGAATTTATGCCAAATTAGCTGATGATGCTATTAAAGATGACCTAAAGGATTGGTAAAGATTTAAGAATAATATTTACCTATAGGGAATCTAACTGCTTCTAAATCTATGTGATTAAAATCATTGCCCATAAAAGCTAAAACCTCATTGCGAGATTTTGCTAAGCCATAAACCATACAATCTCCAAAATTTAGTTTAGCTTTATTATTTTGTCCTTTACCATAACTAATAAAAGCTTTTTTTGCTAGCTCCATTTGCCCGCTATCAAAGTCAAGAGTTTTTATATCAACTGTCTTGAGATAGCACAATTCTATAAATGTTTCAAAATTTCTATAATAGGTTATTTAATTATTTTAATAACCAAGTCGCTAAAATCAGTAAAAACACCATCAACACCTAGTTCATCAAGCTTTATTAGTAAAGACTCTATATCTTTAAAAGCTGATGGTAAGCTATCTTTTCTTACTGTCCAGCCATGTACTACTAGACCTAATTCATGAAGTTTAGCAAGGCTTTCTTTAGATTTATTTTGATTCCTGAGTAAGCCATTTATGCTTACCCCTAAACCATCAACAACTTCACTCAAGGTTTTTAATTCAGCGTCAGAGGCATTATTAAGGCTACTAACCCCGCGTGAGTTTAATAGATAGATAAGCTCGAGCCTAGCCCCAAGCTCGCTCCTAATACGTTTAAGTTCATTTAAATCAAAGCACTGTAAAAAAACCTTATCTTCTTTATCTTTATAACCATAGTCAGCCAATATATCCAATACAATCTTAGAAATATCTTTGCCTTCATTATTATGAAATTCTGGTTCTTTTATTTCTGGATAAATGCCAATATCTATATTTCGAGATTTGTTTAAACCTTGGATTAGCTCAATTTCTTCCCTTAGTGTCGGTATTTTAAATTCTGAACCCACAATTGGAAATCTATCTGGGAATACCCTTTTACCCGTCCTAATATCAATTCTCTCATGAACACTCAAAGTTTTTATTTCTGCTAGGCTAAAATCAATAGCATAATAGCGCCCATCATTTCTTTTTCTATCTGGAAACAGCTCAGCCACATTAGTTGTAGTATCCAAATGAATATCGTGCAATACAATTGCTTGGCTATCTTTTGTTAGAACTATATCTGGTTCAATATAATCTGGGTTCATAGGATGTGCCATGGCTATGGCTTCTAAACTGTGCTCGGGTAAATAGCCTGATGCACCCCTATGAGCTATTACAGTTTTTAAGTTGGTAAAATCACTTTGAGCTATTGCCATACTTCCTCCAATTATTAAAAGACCAATAATTATCAATAGAAATTTTGCCTGAGAGTTTTTCTTATTTAGTAGATATGTCATTTGTTTTATATTAAACCACGCCTTAAAACGTAATAATACTTTTATGGCACATAAAGTAGAAACTAATTGGAAAAAAGGCATGGCTTTTGAGTCTATAACTGATAGTGGAAAGGTATTCTTAGATGCAGGCGAGGCTGTTGGTGGTAATGATGCCGGCTTGCGCCCTAAATCATTAATGTTAGTGGCATTAGCAGGTTGCACTGCCATGGACGTGGCATCTTTGTTTGCCAAAATGCGAGCAGAACCAGACGATTTTGCGGTAAATATCAGCGCAGAATTAACTGACAAACATCCAAAGATTTATAAGAATGTAAAAATTGAATATAAATTTTGGGGTAAAGATTTAAAAAAAGACAAATTAGAAAAAGCGGTAAATTTATCACTTAGTCGTTATTGCGGTGTGACTGCAATGTTTAATAGCTTTAGTAAGGTCAGTTCAGAAATTATTTATATTGAGAATTAGTCAATAGTTTTCTGCTATGTAATTTTCTTAAGTTTTTCAGTAATTTTATAATGATTTAGCTGCAATAGTCTTCAATATTATGCCAATATGTCTATAATTTTTTGAATGGCTCTCTCAATTTAGATTTGATGCGGTTACCGTGAGTGTACGGCTACTTTTGTTGCTAATTGAGTTGCATAGAATAGTGCTTGAAGAATCCTAAAGAGAGCTAATTCAATGAGAACATTTCTTAAAAACATAGATTTACACTAAACCTTTTCTAGCTATTTAGAATAGCCTTTTGACAGATGAAAAACGAATCTAATTATTCATCAAAAACATGGTCTTTTTTAGCAATGCTAAAAACTCGGCTAACGCCACGGTCAGAAGTAACACCCCATAATACATCTGCAACGTCAAAAGTTGCTTTTTGATGAGTAATAAGCACAAATTGTGTGCCCTTAGCTGCCATAAATTGCACAAATTTAGTATATCGGCGAATATTTGCTTCGTCTAATGGGGCATCTACTTCATCTAAAATAGCAATCGGTAAGCCGTGCCCACCATCAGATTGCATTAGTGAAAACAAAAATGCCATTGCACCCATTGTGCGCTCGCCAACAGAGAGCAAATTTAGTGATTTAGTCTTTTTACCCGGTGGTTGCAAATCTATAGTTAAACCAGTAACTCGCTCTTCTTCTCGGTGAATATTGATTTCTGAATGGGCATCTTGACCGAATAGTTCTTTGACATATTCTTTAAACTTAATTTGCAGGGCGTTTGTAGCTGATTCTATTCGGCTATTGGTCTCTTTATCTATTTTTTCTAAAGCGGCTTCTAGCTCGCTAACTGCTAAGGTTGCTTGCACAATTTCCACGTCTAGGTCATCATAAGCTTGTTGCTTTTCTAATAGATCTTGGCCAGCTCTATGGTTTACTAAGCCAATATTCTCTAATTCAGTTTCTACATAGTTTAATCGGCTTCGGCAGCTACGAATACTATCTTCTAATAATCTAATACCCGTAGGGAATTTTTGCTTATCTTCTTTGGCTATTTCTAAGGCAGTTTCACGCCTTGCTTGCTTAAGGCGAATTTCCTCGAGCTTTTCAGCGTAATTAGCTTGTACTTGATTAAGTTCTCCAAGAGCTTTTTCGGCATTTTGGCTATCAATATTTGCTTTTTCAAATGTCTTTTTCTTTTCTTCTAAATCTTTTGGCATAGCTTTTAAAGCATCTTTTTGGCGAAGCTTAGCTGCTATTAGGTTTTCATTAGCTTGCTTTTCTTGCTTTAGTAAATCTTCAAACTGTGCTAGCATTTCTTTTAGACGTTTTTGCTCGAGCAGATATCTAGTTAAATCTGCACTGTATCTTTCCTGCCTTTGTTGCAATAGTAAATATTTTTCTCTAATTTCTTGATAACTTTCATTTTTTTCTTTTAGCTTAGTATTAATACCACTAAACTTTTGCTCTAAGGCAAAGTATTTTTCTTGATTTTGATCATGCTCGAGCCTGTCCACAACACTCACAGGTTCTACTAATGCTACAAGCTGCTCTCTAATATCTATTAATTGTTTGCCCAAAACATCATTCAAAGAATTGGAAAGATTGTATTCCTCACGTAATTTGCTAACTCCTGTTTGCTTTTTTGCAAGGCTTTTTTTACTATTTTCTAAATTACTACGAGTTTCTCTGGCTTGGGCTTGCAAGGCTTCTAATTCAGCTAATAAGCTTTTTGCCTGTTCGGCAGCATTCTTTGCTTTATCCTCAGCTTCTTCAACTTCGCTAGCCGCACCAATTACTGATGCACTCAGCCTGTTTTTACCGCCAGACATAGCTCCATAAGATTCCAAAATATTTCCATCAATTGTTATCAACCTAGGACGAGATGAAAAGCTTTTGGCAATTTTTATGGCATTGTCCATATTATTAATAATAGCGCTACGGCCTAAAAGCTGATTTATTAAGGTTTGGAATCTTGCTTCATTATTAACAAGTTTTGTTGCCAAATCTATTAGGCCAGTTTGCTTGGCAATCTGAGGATTTAGGCTAGGAGTTTGGGCTTTGATTAAATCTAAGGGTAGTACAGTAACCCAAGCTCCTGCTTTTTTAACATAAGCAATAAGCTTTTGAGCGGTATTGGCAGTATCAACAACAATATATTCTGCACGTCTGCCTAAAGCAGCTCCTATTGCTTGGCGATATTCAGCTTTTACATCTATAAGGTCAGCAACCGAGCCATATATACCGTTTATACCCGATGAAAGGGCGATTTTAGGGCCCTGAGCGTAGCCACGCCTTGCTTCAAAGCCAGCTCGAGCCCGCTTGGCGGTTTGCTCTAAGGCTGAAGCTTGGGCATGAACCTCGGCATGTTCTCTCACTTTATTGGTGAGCTGTTCTCTTAATTCTTCATATCTAAGCGATGCAGCATTATATTTTTGTTCTAAATCTTCAAGCTCTTTTATTAAATCATCTAGTTCACTGTTTTCACCGCTATTAATTTGCCCTAAGCGCAGTTCTACAGAGCTATATTGTTCTTCTAACTGAGTTCTTTTGAAATTGTAGTTTGCTTTGTCCTGTTCTTCTTGAGCGATTGCTCTACGGCTTTGTTCTAATCTTGTGGCTAGTTTTTCTAATTCTAAGTTTATTTCTTGGTTTTGCGTTTGTAGTCTTTCTAGTTCTGCCAATGACTTGTGCTTTTGCTCGAGCATAGCCTCCAGATTATCCGCTACTGCTTCTGGTTCTTTTAATGCTTTCAAACGTTGAATCTCTAAATCAGCATTAGTTTTGGAATGCAGAATTGTTTCTAGTCTTTCTTGCCCTGCTATCAAGCGTTCTTCAGCAACTCTTAGGTCCCCCCTTTTTGCTTCTGCTTCTGTCATAGCTTGGCGGTAGTTGGCTTCTAAAGTTTTTAGTTCTTGGCGTAAATTTTGCCAGTTTATTTGGGTTTCGGTGAGTTTATTTCGATTCTGCTCGAGCTTTTCAGAAAGATTTTTTTCTTGTCTTGTTAAATCCTCAAGCTCTTTTTCTAAACCCTCTACTCTTTTTACACTAATAGAGTACTTCAGTTCCAATTCTTCTTTAGTTAGGGCATTAAATCGCTCAGCCTCTTTAGCCTCTTCTTTTAAAGATTCAACCTGAGCAGCTAAAGCTTGCATAATATCTGCTAGTCTTACAAGATGCTCCAAAGAGGTTTCTAAACGGCTGCTAGCTTGGTCACGCCTTTGGCTAAGTATTGCTACGTTTGCCGCTTCGGCTACATATGATAGTAACCTGTCAGGGCTAGCAGTTAGCACAGTGCTGACTTCACCCTGACCAATAATTGCCAAATTACCCCGACCAAGCCCAGAGCCAGATAAGACCTCATAAACATCTTTAAATCTTGTTGCTTTACCATTTAGGCGTAATTTAATATTACCATCGCGCAGCATTCTGCGGGCAATTTTTATATTTTCTTTATTATTTTTTATTTCAATTTCTACTTCGGCAAAACTAAGGCTCTTTTTTCCGCTTGCTCCATGAAATATCAGATCGGTTTTAGCACCAGCCCGATAGCTGCTAGCCCTCCCCCCGCCTGTTGCCCAGCGTAAACCGTCAATAATATTGGATTTACCCGAGCCGTTTGGCCCAACAATAGCGTTAATTCCCGAGACAAATTCAACTGTTACAGGGTCACCAAAGCTCTTAAAACCATTTAATGTTAGTTGGGAAAGCTGCACAAACTAGTTTATCTAAAATTTGAAAAATCTTCGTATTGCTAATTTCTAAAGATAGTGAATAGATTCACATTACTACTGCTCGTGAAATATTTATCAGGTGTTTGGCAATTTTATAAACCCATAAATCAGACTCTATAGCAGCTGATGCATCCAATACTATTTTCATCTATCTCTATCTTCTCTTATCAATTTGCTAGCATCTAAAGTACTTGTATCAAAAAAATTAGCCTCAGAAATCTTTGCTAGCAAGGCTTGTCGCCTGATTTGATTATTTGCATGCAGAGCCAAGCCTTGCTTTAATAATACCAGCGTTTATTGAGCAATGCTTCTATTTTCTTTTTTAGCAAGCATAGTGAGTTTTATATATACATCCTCAGGTAAATCTCTAACTTGTAGTGTAGGCATCTTTAGCTCCTTTATTGCATGCAATTAGCCATTTTCTAAGCATTTATTTCTGGATGGTGGCAAAAACACTCAATACGTGATTAGTTTCACATTATTTATGCTCGTGAATTTTTTGCCAAGTAAATCTCTAATTTTTAATTTCTACCCAAGGTGTTAACGTCTTAAGCAACAAATTTACAATATTAAATTTCATAAGATAGCAATTTTCTGCGATACAATTCAAACTATGTCAAAAGCACCAAAAAACTTCGCTCATTTACATCAACATACCTCTTATAGCTTGCTAGATGGCGCTGCCCGTATTAAAGACTTAATGCAGTGGGTTAAAAAAGTTAGCCCCGATAAACCTGTACTAGCAATGACCGATCATGGTAATATGCACGGTGCAATAGAGTTTTACAAGGCTGCTCAAAAGGCAGAGGTTAAGCCAATTATCGGCTACGAGGCCTATATTACCGCTGGTTCACGCTTTACCAAAAAACGCCCCAATAATCGCCTAGATGGTGGCTATTTTCATTTGACATTATTAGCCAAAAACTTTAAAGGCTATCAGAATTTATCAAAACTCAGTAGCTTAGGTTTTACCGAAGGTTTTTATATGAAACCACGTATTGACCATGAGATTTTAGCAGAATACTCGGAGGGTGTTATTGCCTTATCTGGTTGCTTGGGTGCACAGATACCACGCACTATTTTAGACGATAGCGAGCAAGCTGGCGAAGAGATATTAAAGAAATATTTAGACATATTTGGTGATAATTTCTTTATGGAGTTACAAGACCATGGCATTGACGAACAAGCCCTTTTAAACCCAGTTTTAAAAGGCTTTGCCAATAAATATGGTATTGGCATGGTTGCTACTAATGATGGTCATTATGTAAAAAAAGAAGATGCCAAAGCTCATGAAGCTTTGCTGGCAATTCAGACAAAAACGGTTTTATCTGATGAAAATAGATTCAAATTTCCTTGTGACGAATTTTATGTAAAATCGCCCGAGGAAATGGCGCAAGCTATCCCAGAAAAAGACTATCCTAGTGCATTATCAAATAGCATGTTGATTGCTGATATGTGTAATTTAGAATTACCAATTGGCGATAAAAGGCAATATCAAATGCCTGAGCTCAAAGTCCCAGAAGGTAGAACTCTGGCAGAGCAATTGCGCATACAGAGCTATCAAGGCATGATGGCAAGATATAATGATATGACCGAGGATTTGTTCCGAATATATTTAAAAACAGCTACTAATGAAGAAGATGAAGATTTTGAGACCGTGCTGTATAAGCTCGCTAAAAAGGGCGAGACAGGTTTGCAAGAGAAAAAAGAGGGTGAGAATTTTCCAAGCTATAAATACCCTCATTTAGAAAAGTTTAAAGAGCTAAAGCTCGTTGCTGACGAAGCACTTATAAAACTAGAACGGGTTGAATATGAGCTAAGTGTAATTTTAGGTATGGGCTATCCTGATTATTTTTTGATTGTTGCTGACTTTATAAACTGGGCCAAGCAGCAAAAAATTGCCGTTGGCCCTGGTCGGGGTTCTGGTGCTGGTTCGATTGTTGCTTATGCTCTTAAAATTACCAATATTGACCCATTAGTTTATAACTTGTTATTTGAGAGAATGTTAAATCCAGACCGGATAAGTATGCCTGACTTTGATATTGATTTTTCCGATGTTCGGCGAAACGAAGTAATAGAATATGTCCGCCAAAAATATGGCGATGAAAAAGTAGCTCATATAGCAACTTTTGGAACAATGGCAGCCAAAGCTGCCATTAAAGATGCTGCCAGAGTGTTAGAAGCACCTTATGCAGATGCTGACGCGGTTTCTAAGCTTATACCGGTGGTTTTTGGTCGCTCTACCCCAATAGAGCAAGCTATTGAAGAAGTCCCAGAGATAAAACAAGCCTATGAAAATAATGCCAAAGAGTTTATGGATGTAGCTATAGCCTTGGAAGGGCTAACAAGGCACGCCTCTATGCACGCGGCTGGGGTTATTATTGCCAAAGACCCAATTACTGATTTAGCTCCTGTTTTCAAACGCGGCGATGGGCCAATAACCTGTCAGTATGATATGAATTCCATTGAAGACTTAGGCCTAATCAAAGTTGATTTTTTGGGTTTGCGAACGCTATCTTTTATAGAAGCTGCCGTAAAAATTATTAAAGATACTCGAGGCGAAGAGCTAGACCCTGACGAATTCCCAATAGCAGATAGTGAAACTTACGAGATGTTAGCTCGAGGCGAATCAGCGGGGGTTTTCCAATTTGAGAGTGGGGGCATGGTTGACAGCTTAAAAAGGTTGAAACCTCGCCGAATTCAAGATTTAATTGCACTCACCTCACTTTATAGACCCGGACCAATGGATAATATTCCCACCTATATTAGGCGACATCATGGAATAGAAGAAGTGCAATATAACGACTTCCCAGATTCTGGGGAATTATTAGCACCTATCCTAGATGAAACTTATGGCATACCAGTCTACCAAGAGCAAATAATGCAAATTGCCAGAGACGTTGCTAACTATAGCCTTGGCGGAGCTGATATTTTACGTCGTGCTATGGGTAAAAAGAAAACTGAAGAAATGATAAAGCATCGCAAAATCTTTAGCGATGGAGCATCTGAAAACGGTGTAAAAAAAGCAGAAGCAGATAGAATATTTGACCTCTTAGAAAAGTTTGCGAACTACGGTTTTAACAAATCCCATGCAGCTGCTTATAGTGTTTTATCATTTCAGACCGCCTATATTAAATGTCATTATCCCTTAGAATTTACAGCGGCTCTGCTCACTGTAGAGCGTGCAAATTCGGATAAGGTTGCCCAATATGTTAATGATGCCAAGCAACTTGGCATTACTGTTTTGGCGCCTGATATCAATGTCTCAAAAGCTGACTTTAGCCCAACTGATGGAGTTGTTAGGTTTGGGCTTTATGGCATTAAAAACCTTGGTGATATAGCAGTAAAGCACATTTTAGAAGAGAGAAAGAATGGCAAATTTAATGATATTTGGGATTTTTGTAAACGAATTGATAGCAGCACCGTAAACAAACGTGCTTTAGAACACTTAATAAAATCTGGAGCTTTTGATGCTTTGGGTGAAAGGCATATTTTATTAGCTAATTTTGAAACCGCTATGAAATGGGGGCATGCCCAACGCAGCCAGACTGCTATGGGACAAATGGGTTTATTTGCTAATACAGAGATAGCTACCCCAAAATTACAAGATGCTACTGAATTAGATGAGCTCGAGCTTCTCCAAAATGAAAAGACTGCCCTTGGCTTATATATCAGCTCTCACCCGATGAACAGCTACCCAGGCTTATCCGCCTCGGCAACATGTAGTATCAGAGATTTGGAAGATTGGTATAATGAGCAAAAAGAAGAATTTGCTTATTCTGGGCGGATAAAAGTTGCTATTGCTGGAATATTGCAAAATGTTAGCAAAAAAACTACCAAAAGAGGCAGCATGTATGCCCGCTTTGAAATTGCAGATGAAACTGCTAGCCGTGAGATTATGGCTTTTAGCCGAACTTATGATGAAATTTCAAATTTGCTAGAGAATGATGCTCCTGTGGTTTTAATTGCTGAACTAAGCGATGACGAAGAACAAATGCGAGTTGTTACTCATAAGTTATTTAGGTGGGATAAAAAAGAAAGCCTACCTCAGGTAGTTGTATTAGAGCTAGATTTGGAGGAATTAGATGAAGAAAGCTTATTAGATTTTCGCTCTCAACTTGATGAACTAGCAGGTATAACACCTTTATCTTTAGAAGTGCTTACAGATCAAGAAAGAATTGTATACCAAACAAATTCTATAAGAATAGATAAATCAAGAATTCAAGAACTAGAATCAAGCTGTCCATGGCTAAAACACAGTATTAGGATAGATATTGGGAAACTGCTCGAGCCTAGTAAATCCGAAGAGCCTAGGTACTACAAGAAGCAAGCTAGCTCAGCACCAGTTGATGTGCCTTTTTAGGTTTCTATCTTAAAAACAGTATTTTAATGAATATAAAGCAAGAAAAAACCCTTTGTCAAATGCTCATCTATTGTTAGATTCTTTAAGCTAATGGGTTTTTCTCTCTGATTTATTTACAAATAATTCGCTTATTTGAATAGTTATATCAAAACTAATTAAAAACGTTGAAATCACCAACTGGCGTCTCTACACCGCGCTCGAGGTCAATCTGGGTAGCAGCCATTCTAAAGCTCTGTTGGCTTGTTGCCGCATTCATACCAGTTACATAGTCTATAATTCCCAAAGCATAAAGTTCGGAGATATTATCATCAAAGGTTTGCATACCATCTAAGCGTGAATCTCTAATAGCATCATATAGTTCATTAGTTCTAGACTCATCTTTGATTAAATCTTTAATTCGCAATGTACCTTTAAGAATTTCTAAGGCAGCAATCCGTCCTTCGTTACGAACTTTTGGTAACAAACGTTGCGAGACAATACCAACTAACGACTCAGCAAACAATAATCGAGCCGTACCGCGTTCATGCGGAGGAAACAATTCAATCATTCTGTTTACTGTTCTTACGGTGTCAATAGTATGCAAGGTGCTAAACACCAAGTGACCAGTTTGGGCGGCAGATAATGCCGCAGCAGCTGTCGCATGGTCACGAATCTCACCAATCATAATTACATCTGGATCTTGGCGCATTGCAGCTACCAGTGATTCAGAAAAACTTGGCGCATCTGAACCAATTTCACGCTGTACAATCGCTGATTTTTTTGAAGTATGTAAAAATTCTATGGGGTCTTCAATAGTAACAATCATTTTGGCATAGCTTTTATTTATCTCATCAATTATTCTGGCCAAAGTTGTAGATTTACCAGAACCAGTAGGCCCAGTAACTAAAACTAAACCTTTTTCTTTTTCTTTGAAATAATCTAGGGTTTCTTGAGACAAGTTAACAACTTTTAAAATATCTGCATCTGAGCTAATAACTCTTAAAACAGCACTATAGCTACCTCTTTGCTTAAAAATATTTACCCGAAAACGAGCTAAACCCGGTACGCTATACGCTAAATCAACTTGGTTTTTTGCATCTAGAGTTGCCTTAGACACATTGTCACATACTAAATCAACTAAAGCTAAAGTAAATTCTGGCTTTAGCTTATTATCGCTAACAGGTTCTAATTGACCATTAATTCTAATTAGTGGCCTAAGGCCTGCGTGCAAATGAATATCGGAGGCACCACGTTGTACAAGTTTAGATAAGAGTTCATTTAACATTATAACTACCAGCTTAGCAAAGGCAAACTTACAAAACTCTTATTATATTTCACTTTTTTCAAACTTTATATAAATTGTTAGCAATTTAACAAGACAAATCTCTATTCTAAGCTCTTAAGCAATTGGTTTTTTCTTAATTCAGTATTATTATCAGTTTTGCCATATGGATATAAATCATAATTAGTCAATTCAACATAGCCAAAGCCAGTTTTACTTCCAGAAATATCAACAGCGCCTTCCCAATAAACTATCCCAGTACTAGCTCGAGTATCCATTTCTTGTGCTAGCAAAGCTGGTTTTACAATAATATCTAAATTGAGCTTGGCTATTTTCAAGTTCCAAGTAATAGGATAGATAGCTCCAGTTGCTTGGCTTTCCCAGGTATCTATCACCTCAAGAGAAATATCATTTTTATTTATTTGGCTTAGCCTGCCATCTTTGGCAATAAAGCTGCCAGCTATTTCACTATAGTTACCATTAGGCTGTCTGATTAAATAAAGCATTAGTTCAGTATTATTTTCAAATTGCAAACTAAACCAATCCCAACCAGCAAATTTATATAAATTGAAATTGCCCCACTGGTGGTCGTGCCAAGCTTGCCCACTAACCTTTTGACTTTGGCAGATATTTAAAACACAATTTGTTAACAGTTCACCTTCTAATTTCATTCTAGTATAAGAAATATAATAGCTAACTCCAGCTTCAGCCATAGACTGAATTCCGGGTGGATTGCCATGTCTTGCTATTATTTTTTCGGGGCTAAGTGTAAATCGAATAGCCTTATTGCCCAGAGTGGCATAGATTTCGTGACTGAGCCCATCGGCAGCTTGTTTGGCATACCAATTTGAAAGACTGATATCCAATTTCGAGTCTGAGGCTTGTCCATCGTAAAATATAATGTCTGTTTTTTCTGCCTTTTCAAATTTTTGATTATTAATATCAGTAATTGCAAAATGCCCAACATGGAATTTCTCTTTAATCAAGTACACAGGTACAGATAAAAGCTTAAAACTTCTGGGCATATAGGTTTTAAAAAAAGTAAGTTCAAAACCGTAGCGATTGTTTTCTTGATCGAAAAAGTGACCTGTATAGTACCACCATTCAATAGGTGCCAAATGGCTGTAATCATCTTTTGGTAATTCTATTGCTCGAATTGGAATTGGCTGATAGACTTTGGGTGTACAAGCATTAAGAGTAATTATTAAAAAAATACCTAAACTTATTAGTATGGTTCGCATAGGCTCGAGCATACCGCATCTAACAATGAATTTCAGAGTTTAGGTTAATATTCTTCTAGCGTAACTTGTTTTACTTTCTTAAATCCAAAGAATAAGTAAAATTATGAATATAACTAGTAAATTTATTTTACTAGAAAATCATATAAAAAAGGAGACTAATTATGAAAAAAAGACTATTTATGCTTGCTATTTTTGCCATTGTTATAGCTTTTGGCTCAGCGGTTTTGGCTCAAGAAGAGAGCGAAATTGACATTCCTGAAGGTTTTAGCTTAGTGAATTTCATATCTGATAAACAAGTACAAGCCTTTGATAAAGCTGAGGATGTGCTCGAGCCTAATCAAGATTACCAGGCAATTATTGTCACTAGCAAAGGAACTATGGTTGCTGATTTATTTGAGGATGATGCTCCTAAAACCGTAAACAATTTTGTCTTTCTTGCTTTAAACCACTACTATGACGGCATCTTATTTCATCGTGTTTTAGAAGATTTTATGGCTCAAACCGGTGACCCAACTGGCACAGGCAGTGGCGGCCCCGGCTACAGCTTTGCAGATGAATTTAGTAATAAAACTCATGATTCAAAAGGCGTTTTGTCAATGGCTAATTCTGGACCAAATACTAACGGTTCTCAATTCTTTATTACCTTTGTTCCAACAAAACATCTTGACGGCAGACATTCAGTTTTTGGCAAAGTAATTAATAGTCTTAGTGTTCTTGATGATCTCAACAGAGTTACCCCAGGGCAAGCAGCAACCGTTACTGCTACAGGATATTTAGATGAAAGCCTTCGCTCTTTAAAAGAAAAGGGAATTGATTTAAATGGAAATGATGCTCAAACTCTTGAGAGCTATATACTAGAAAAAAATGCTGAAGTACCTGAAATTGGTCATAAATTTGAAATTGATGGTATAGCTTGTATCAGTGGTAGAATTGGTACTGTTCCTGCCATAGGCTTTTATGGCGGCCCAGATAAAATAGAAAAAATCTATATTATTAAAGCTGATAAAACAAATTAAAGGAGATATTAATGTCAAAAGAACTAGCAAGTTTTAGCAATGAGCGAAAAATCGAATTTAGCGCAGCAGAGCAAGTAACCGAAGCAGGTAAAAATTATCAAGCCAAAGTAACAACCACAAAAGGTGAATTAACCATAGATCTATTTCATAAAGAAGCGCCAAATACTGTTAACAACTTTGTGTTTTTGGCAAGAAATAAATACTATGACGGAATAATTTTCCATAGAGTTTTAGAAAACTTCATGGCTCAAACAGGTGACCCAACAGGCACAGGTAGTGGTGGCCCAGGTTACCAATTTGCCGATGAAACGAACAATGGTAAATACCATGATGCAAAAGGTATTTTGTCAATGGCCAATGCTGGTCCAAATACAAATGGTTCTCAGTTTTTTATTACCTTTTTGGCCACACCTCATTTAGATGGCAAGCATACGGTTTTTGGCAAAGTAATTGAAGGTTTAGATGTTTTAGATAAGCTGACCAGAATTGACCCGATGCATCCTAGTGGACAAAACCCAGATAAAATTGAGAAATTAGTAATCTACGAGCTAGACTAATATCCATTTAGTTAAAATCGACCACTGGAATTACCTCCTTGGTCGATTTTAATATTTTAGCTTGTGAATAAACTATTTCAGCGCCAGTATTTTCTCATCACTACTCATAATTATTTGTTTAAATTATCTTGATGAGTCTAATTTATATATTATTACTTGTTATTACTTTCGCTTTGATTCTTGGTGCTATCTCAATTCAAGTAAGTTTTATTTCTATAGCCATATTTGCAATTTTAGTCGCAGTAGTAATTGCCTATAAAAAGAATTCTCGAGCTTGGTTGTTTGCTTCTATAGCTAGCTCCCTCTGGGCTAGCGAAGAGCTACTTTGGGTATATTTCAGACTCACAAATACTACTAATATTGTTTTAACAGACATTTTATATTATCTGGGGGCTACTATTTGGTTTATTGCCTTAATAAAGATGAAACCAAAACTCTCAGCATCAAGGAATGTCATTTTTGCAATACCTTTGTTGGTCTTAGCAGTCTGGCTATCCTGGCAAAGCTGGTCTCTTAACGGCAATCTTTCTATAATTGTTGAATTAATATTATTTTTTAGCAGCTTACCGTTAGTATTTGCAGCCATACAAGGCAAAGCTAATGAGGGTAGGATTTTATGGTCATTTGGGTTTTATATCAGAGTAATTGCAACGTCGCTGCTAGGTTGGGTTGCTCCTTTGTCTAGTTCTGGGCGCTTATTTTATCTTGTTTTTGGGCTAAGTTATAGCTTTATACTCGTAGGTCTAGTTCTAGAACTAAGTAAAACTAAAAATAATTTAATTGCCATTGGTTTTAGTATTTTAGGCTTGGAAACATTGGCAACTATTGTAATTGTTTTATTCCATAGAATGGCAGTCTTAAACAGCCTAACAAGCAATCTGATAATATTTAGCCTTGCCTATTTTCTTCTTTTAATCGTTTTGACTTTAATATCTTCAGATAAGCAAAAACGCCTTGGGGCCGAGATTCAGCTAAGGAATTATAGTAATTTGCTCGAGCATATACTTTCATACAAAACTCAAGAGCTCCATTCAAATTTTAAATTGCAAGAGCTCGAGCAGGGTTTATTTAAAATTACTAAAGCATCTTTTCCAGAATTAACCGGCTTAAAAATTATCAATGATAGTGGCAAAGAAAGTATTTTTGGTCAAACCGAAGAAAATAATATATTAATTAAAGCTGATGACGAAGTTGTTGGCAATTTATATTTTAGAGAAAATATAGAAAATATAGATTTGCTAACTAATATGGCTCCTTTACTAGGTAACTATATCAAAACAACTCTAAGCCACTTCTCTTCTCAAACAGAGGCAATGACTGATCCATTAACTGAAATTTTAAATCGCCGTGGTTTTGATAGTCAATCTAAGCTTTTACTCAAACAAGCAAAAACATATCAACTTCCCATTACTTTGGTACTAATTGATATAGATCACTTTAAGCTAATCAATGATGAATATGGCCACCATATTGGCGATCAGGTTTTGACAACTTTTAGCTCTGTTATTAAGAATAATATTCGCTCCTTTGATCTCTTTGTCAGATGGGGTGGTGAAGAATTCTTATTAATACTTTATGACGCAAATATTGAGAGAGCAACTATGATTATCGATAGGATCTATCATGACCTAATTAATACAAAATTCAAACACATTTCCAAATCGCCTAGCTTTTCGGCAGGAATTACCGGCGGAGAAATCCCAGAAAACTTCAATTTAGACGAGCATTTAGCAAAAGCTGATCAGGCAATGTATATAGCAAAGAAAACTGGTCGCAATAAACATGTAGTATTAAACTAATAATGCTATCAGAAATTGCAAATTATTTAGAATTACTTAAAAAAACCCTGTTCTTAAATCAAACTGCTTTTTTAGAGCTATCTCAAAGTGGCTATAAATTAGCCCTGTTAATAGTTTTTCTTGCTGGTTTATCGCAGGCTCTCGGGCAGAGCATTATTTTATTTATTAACAAAGTTAGTAAACGTAGATTTGTTTTTAGTTTGCTTATCAGTGCAATTATTTTCACACTAAGTTTTTTCTTTTTGGTCCTAAGCATTTCTCTTACCGTTAATTTTGCATATCATAAAGAAGAAAGCCTTAAATCTGTTATTACAATTACGGGCCTTGCTTATTTACCTTATCTATTTAGTTTTTTTACATTAGCGCCATATTTTGGTTCATTTATTACTTTATCATTGTCTTTGTGGAATTTGGCGGCAATTATTACGGCTGTTTCGGTAGTATTTTCGTTGAATATTTATCAAGCTTTAGCCGCTAGTATTATAGGTTGGTTATTAAAACAGTTACTAAAATCGACAATAGGCAGGCCAATTCAGGAATTGAGCAAACTAATAAAAAAATTTATTGCAGGCAAAACACTTGAATTTAGCAAACAAAAATTACGAGAAATTATTAGTCGGGGGAAAAATTAGTGCCTGATTTTTTAAGCATAATTATCATACTTGTATTTGCATTTTTCTTTATGGCTTCATTAGCACCGTTTGAAGCGCTGGGTTGGTGGGCAGGTTGGTATGACGATGACATTGAACCTAAAACTAATGAGATTAGTAAATCTGATAGAAATAATTTCGTTGTATTTTTGACGGGCATTCATAGCGTCTCAGAAGACACTTATGCCAGACGGGAAATAAGATTACTAGATAGCTTAAAAGAAAAATTACCAGAGTCTCAAATAATTGAAGTATTTCCATATTCAGCATCAAACAGAGAACTGACTGGTGAAAGGTTTTTTGCTTGGTTCTGGAAAACCGCCCTAAAACTAAAAATGAACCGTTTAAGCTTAGCTGGTTTAGTCATAAACTTAAGAAATATATTTCAAGTAACAGTATCAGCGGATTCACGCTATGGGCCAATTTATAATCAGGGCATGGCTGCCAGTATTTATACCGGCTTATTAGAAAATGCTTATATAACAAATTCTAAAACCCCAATAACAATCATTGGCTACAGTGGTGGTGGGCAAATTGCCGTTGGTGCTGCGGGCTATCTAAAGCAAATAGTCAAGGCTCCTATTTCAGTGATTTCATTGGGCGGTATTCTAGCCTCAGATGCTAGTTTGCTCAGGCTCGAGCATATGCACCATCTAATCGGTAAAAAAGACCGTGTGCAACGCCTTGGCTATATATTTTTTCCAGGTCGTTGGCCAATAATTCAATACTCATCTTGGAATCAGGCAAAAAATAAAGGCATAGTCAAATTTGTTGATATGGGAGCAGTTGACCACACAGGCAAAAACGGCTATTTAGATGGCAAAGCCAAATTGCCTGATGGACGCAGTAATTTTGAACAAACAGTTGATATTATTGTTGAAATAATCAAAACAAATACCAATAAAAACGTGGTAGAGCCAAGCAAAAGCTCTTCTCTACCACAGACTATTTAAAGCTAGTAATCAAATTTTTATAGGGTCAACATCCAAATTTCTAGTAATGATATTTTTCCTCAAATGTTCAGCAAATTTATCAAAATCAACAGCATTTTTGTTTTCTTCTTTTCTACTTCTAAATGAAACAGCATTGTTTTCTAGTTCTTTATCACCAACAATTACAATATAAGGAACTTTATATAGTTCAGCATCTCGCACCTTGGCATTCATGCGCTCACTACGGCTATCAACTTCTGTTCTTATACCTTGTTTAAAGAGCTCATCTTTTAGCTTATAAGCATAGTCAATATGCCGGTCGGCAATTGTCACAATACGAACCTGCTCTGGGGCTAGCCAAAGAGGAAAGTCACCAGCAAAATGTTCAATTAAAAAACCTATTAAACGCTCATGGGTGCTAAGTGGGGCACGGTGCAAACAAAGCGGGGTTTGTTTTTCGTTATTATCATCAGTATATTCAAGGTCAAATCGCTCAGGTTGAGCAAAATCCACCTGATTTGTAGCTAATGTAAACTCCCTGCCAATTGCACTTTTTACCTGTACATCAATTTTAGGCCCATAAAAAGCAGCTTCATCTTCTATTTCTACAAAAGGAACATTGTGTTTGAGCATGGCTTGTCGAACCATGTCCTCGGTTTTTAGCCAAAGCGCCTCATTGTCAACATATTTTTTGCCTAAACCATCTTTACTGTGCTTGGATAGTTCCATTACATATTCTTCAATACCAAATATCTTAAAATATTCTAAATACATTTCTATCACAGCCATAAACTCATCTTCAAACTGTGCTTCGGTGCAATAGATGTGGGCATCATTCATTTGCATGCCACGTACCCTCATTAAGCCCATAAGAGAGCCTGAGTCTTCGTAGCGGTAACATGTGCCATATTCTGCCAAACGTATTGGCAAATCTCTATAGCTGCGTGGACGAGCTGCATATATTTTATGGTGAAAGGGGCAATTCATTGGTTTTAAGAAATAGCGGACATTATCCATTTCCATTGGTGGAAACATATCTTCTTCGTAATAAGGTAAATGACCGCTTTTTATAAATAATTTCTCTTTTGTTAAATGTGGGCTACGTACTCTGTCATAGCCAGCGTTTCTCTCCATTTCTTTGGCAAGTTTTTCAATTTCTTCTATCATTACGGCACCTCGTGGCAGCCATAGTGGCAGCCCCGGGCCAACATCATCATCAAGAACAAAAATATCTAACTCAGCGCCAAGTTTACGGTGATCACGCTTCTTTGCTTCCTCGAGCATCCATAAGTGCTGCTCGAGCTCATCTTTAGTTTGAAAAGCTATCCCATAAATACGCTGCATTTGCTGTCTATTTTCATCACCACGCCAATAAGCACCCGCGACACTCATTAGTTTAAAGTGCTTAGGGATTTTAGCAGTATTAGTAACATGGGGGCCGCGGCATAAATCAGTAAAGCCCTCTTCCCCACCCTGTTCATAAAAACTGAGTATTTCGTCTTCTGGTAAATCTTGAATTAATTCTACTTTATAGGGGTCACCAATTTTTTGGTATTTATCTAAAGCTTCATTACGAGGCAAAGTATATTTCTTCAGCGCTAATTTATCTTTGATGATTCTGCGCATTATTTGCTCTATTTTTTCTAGGTCAGCAGTAGTCATAG
>CAMZLP010000049.1 GCA_947311535.1 uncultured Deinococcota bacterium
ATATACATAAATGATAAAATCTTCTCTATCCATTAGGTTTCCTCCTGTTATTTGGTTTTTCACACTCTATTTTATCAGAGTTGACCTAATGGATTCCTTTTTTTAGATGATTTAGTTGCACATTGGGTATTAGTAACAAAATTAAAAGCTAGGTCTTTACTGAGGTTAGTATAAGAGCTTGCAAATTACTAATTAAAGCAAACATTCAAAGCCAAATTTAATAGCTCTTTTTATAATTGGTACTATATTTTTTGCTATAATTGGTACTTTAATAAAAGCGATTATGTTGCTAAGCTAAAAACTCTTAGGAGATTAATTATGGCAAAAGACTATTTAAAGCAAGCACCTAACAAAGTAAAGCGTAGCGATAGAGCAATGGAAGATGATAACTGGATAAAAGATTTTTTGCACCGTGCGCCTTTTGGAGCACTTGCTACAGTGCATGATGGGCAGCCTTTTATTAACAGCAATATCTTTGCATTTGACGAGGACAATAAATGTATATACACACATACGGCTCGAGCCGGTCGTACTCAAGCCAATGTAGACACACATCAAAAGGTGAGCTTTAGCATCAGTGAAATGGGCAGATTCTTACCCGCCAGCGAAGCCTTAGAATTCTCAGTAGAATATGCAGGCGTTTTAGTTTTTGGCAACGCCAAACTAGTTTATAATGACGAAGCAACCCACGGTCTAAAATTAATCATGGCAAAATATGCACCCCATTTAGAATATGATAAAGACTATTCTGGCGTTAGCGAAGCAGATTTAAAAAGAACAAGCGTTTTTAAAATTGATATTACCGCTTGGAGTGGTAAGCAAAAAAAGGTAGCAGACGATTTTGTCGGGGCATATCTTTATGAAGATATTTTGCCGCTAGTAAAAAGATAATGGCAAAGCTAAGCAGCTACATGAAGCAAATTGTCAAAGAACAAAAATTAGGCTTTGTAGCAACTGTAGATGCTAATGGCAGGCCATCTGTTTCACCAAAAGGTACTTTCTTTGTGCTGGATGACGAGCAGTTAATATTTGCTGATTTACGCTCCCCCCAAACCATAAAAAATCTAAAAAACAAACCCTGGCTAGAAGTCAATTTTGTAGATCAATTTTCCCGTAAAGGTTTTAGAGCCAAAGGCAGAGCAGAAATTTTTGAACGCAGTAGCTCAGAATTTGACAAACTTATAACAATTTTTGATGAATGGCCAGAATTCAAAGATATGATAAAAAACATCATCAAAGTACAAATTACATCAGCAAAAATAGTTGCCAGCCCAGATTATGAAATTGGCGTAAGCGAATCAGAACTAAGAGCAGAATATCTAGAATACTTTAAATCAATTCAGCCTTAAAGTAAAAAGGGAGCATAAAATGTATTTACCCAAACTAAACCAGCAAGCCGACCAAGCCAAAGCCCTTGCTTTTATGCAAAAATACAGCTTTGCTAGCTTGGTAACAATAATAGATGGCAAACCCTTTGCAACTCATATACCACTAGTGGTCAGTGAACAAAATGGCAAGATAAAAATTGAGGGTCATTTTGCCAAAAATAACCCCCAATGGCAAAATATGGCAGAGCAAAAAATACTAGTCATATTTAGCGAACCACACGCCTATGTAAGCCCTAGGCTTTATGAAGCCAAGCAAAACGTACCCACTTGGAATTATATTGCAGTACACGCTTATGGCAAAGCCAAAGTTTATGGTTTTGAAAACAACAAAGAAGAGCTAGAAAATATAATTATTGCCACCATCAAAACTTTTGAAGAAGCTTATTTAAAGCAATACCAAGCCCTAAGCGACAAATACAAATATGGCATGATGAGCGCAATTGTCGGTTTTGAAATTAATGTAACTACCCTACAAGCCAAAGATAAATTAAGCCAAAACAAAACCCCTACAGATCAAAAAAATGTAGCTAATGAGTTAGCAAAAAGTAAAGATAGAGTAATTGCTGAAGTTGGCGAAGCCATGTTAAATAATATTGATAACTGATAGCCTAATTAGGCTAAGAGGTAATTTAATGCAGGGCTATAATTAAGTTTAAAAAATAAGGTGCATCACATGGCAAAAAACCAGACTATTCTAAAGACTTGATAAATTCCAATAAGCTTTGTGCCTTATAAACATCAGGGAAATCCTGCAAAATCTTTTTTGCTTTGTTCAAATCTGCAGGGTCTTTGGCAAATAAGACAACGCCCATTATAAGCATTTGAGCATAATCTATGCCATATGTTCTAGGGTTTTCTTTGGCTAGTTCTTGGTATATCTTCAATGCTTCTTGGTATTTTTCTAATGCTTGCGGAAATTCGTTTTTAGCTTTTTGCAAAACTGCCAAATTATTCAGGGTCGTTGCAACATAGGGCAAATATGTTCTAGGGTTTTCTTTGGCTAGTTCTTGGTATATCATAAATGCTTCTTAGTATTTTTCTAATGCTTGCGGAAATTCATTTTTATCTGAATGCAAGTTTGCCAAATTATTCGGGGTCATAGCCACAGCAGGCG
>CAMZLP010000050.1 GCA_947311535.1 uncultured Deinococcota bacterium
AAAAATAAGTGTAACAGATATATTTACAACAGTATACGTATTAATAGATGATTACCTAAAAGAAGGAACAAGAGAATCAAGAATTAGCTTGCCTAAAGAAAAGTCAAATCAAAAAGCAAGCTATTCTGAAATATTGACGATATCCCTAGTAGGAGAAATACTACAACAAAAGAATCAAGGAGCTTGGTTTTTAATAGTAAAAAGCGAATATAAAAATCTTTTCCCAGTATTACCAAGCGTAAGTCGCTTTTATCGTATTCAACGCAATTTAGAGCGTATATATGCGGATTTAGCCTTGCTTATTGCAGAACATGATGGAATATACTTAATTGATTCTAAACCTCTACCAATATGCAAAAACGTCAGAATAAAGAGAAAACGTTCTATGACTGAAGCTACTTGGGGCCATGGTACAGTTCATAAATTCTTTTATGGTTTTAAACTTCATGCTATTTCTAATCAATTGGGCTATATTTGTCGCTTTGCAATAGTTCCTGCAAATGAGCATGATATTACTGTAGCTAGAGCAATGCTTAATCAGAAATATGATAATTTCAAAAAATTAATAGGTGATAAAGCTTATCAAGGCTTAGGTATATATACAGCAAACAAAACAGGAAGCTTAGAACCTAAAAACTGGTCTAGTTTATTATCAAGAGCCAGAAAGTCTATTGAGACTATATTTTCTGCTTTAGTTCGTTCAAAAAACTTAAATTTACAGCAATATAATTCTTTTTGGAGTATTAGAGCTAGTATTTGTCGTAAAATTGCTGCTCATAACCTTATTATCTTCTTGTTTAACTAGCACTCGAGGTATAAAAGTGTTAATAATATCGTGAGATGGATTTAAAATAACGAGCATAATCGCCATTAATGAGAACAAGTGTGGTGTGTCACTTTATCCTCGGCAATTATGCCCGTATCAAAAGGAGGTGCTTTTCCCACATAAAATAAATTCAAGTGGGTGGTGGCATGAATAACCTGTCTACAAAGCTGTAGTAGGCACATTCAAATTAATTATAGTACAATTCACTTTCCTAACTCTTACAATTTATGACAAAAACAATAGTGTATAAGAACAAATGTTAGAACTTCTAAGATTTTGACATTCTCTTATACTAATTTCTGGCATAAACAAGGTAGACTAATATTAATGTTAGATAAACTAGAAAAACTAAAACATGAGTTTGATGAGCTCGAGCAGAGCCTAGGAGACCCCCAACTCATTAACGATCAGTCCAGATATAAGAAAGCAATGCAGCGTTATAGCGAGCTAACGCCTATTGTAAAAGCTTATTTGGAATATGCCAATGTCTTTAAACGCATTGAAGAAGCTAAAGAGCTACTAAGTGATTCTGATATGGCCGAAATGGCTAAAGAGGAATTAGATATCTGTGAAAAAGATAAAATCCGGCTCGAAGATTTACTAGAGAAACTACTTTTACCCAAAGATCCATATGACAGTAAAAATGTCATTATGGAGATTAGGGCAGCTGCCGGTGGTGATGAAGCAAGCCTTTTTGCTGCCGAAGTTTTAAATATGTATATGCGCTATGCCACAGAGCTAGGTTTTAAAACCGATATTTTAGATACCTATAGCAATAATGTTGGTGGCTTTAATAAAGTAGCTTTTGAGGTTAATGGTACGGGTGCTTATAGTAAATATAAATACGAATCTGGAGTTCACCGAGTACAACGAATCCCCCAAACAGAAACCCAAGGTCGAATTCATACTAGTACTATTACAGTTGCTGTATTACCAGAAGCCGATGATGACACTGAAATCAATCTTTCGTCTTCTGATTATCGAGTAGATGTATTTAGAGCATCTGGGCCTGGTGGGCAATCTGTTAATACTACCGATTCGGCGGTACGAATAGTTTACAAAGAAAAAACAGCTGACGAAATTGTAGTAACTTGCCAAGATGGTAAATCACAACATAAAAATAAAGAGAAAGCACTAACAGTTTTACGTGCAAGGCTATTAGAAAGAGAACGAGCTCGAGCCCAAGCCGAGCAGCGTGATGCCAGATTAGTGCAAATTGGTACGGGTGACCGTAGTGAAAAAATAAGAACTTATAACTTTCCTCAATCACGAGTTACTGATCATAGAATTGGCTATACCACTCATAATCTTGCAGATATTATGAGTGGTAAACTCAATGAGCTCACAGAGGCACTAATAGAAGCAGAACAGGCTAGACAGCTCGAAGAAATTGGTTCTGGTGGCACGGCGTGAGTTTGTCGTTGCTGCAGCAATATTACGCGACCGTGCGGGTCGTATTTTGCTTGTAGGCAACGACTGGCAAGGTTATGGAAATGTACGCCATACCCTCCCTGGTGGCACAGTAGAGCGTGGCGAATCCACTCTTGATGCACTAGCAAGAGAAGTAAAAGAAGAAACTGGTCTGCAAATAACCAAGATTCATCATTTGGCTTATAGTGTTCATGTTGAAGATGTAAAAAGAAATGATAGAGCTATCTCTTTTGCCTTTTTAGCTGATTACAAAGGCCTTTTAAACCCAAAAGACCCAGACGGTTTTATTGTAGAAGCCAGATTTGTACCGGTTGAATTAATCCCAGAAATTGTACCTTTAGCTCCAATTCAGGAGCCATTGGTAAAATATTTAGAAGATGGAGTAGCTGGTCGATTTTATAGCTATGCAAGCTGGGATGGTAAAGATATGCGACAAGTTTGATTATTCTTGAATATCTTTTAAGCAGATATGCTCGGGATTTATAGCCAATAATATTTCACTATAGGTTTGCAAAACTGACCCAGCAATTTACAATTTACCTTTGGCTGTTTTCACTGAAATCTCTCAAGCGGCAACGGGGCTAATATACAACTGATTTTCTTATTCTTTGATAACCTCAATAATAGCTTTAGACAACTTTTCAGGAGCTAATTAACCTGAGTTCGGAATTAAATATCAAAAAAGAACAGGTAAATCAGGCTCAATACCCCAATTAATAGAAGCTTTCTTAGCTTGATGGGTATAAGCAATAAGACCAGCAAGAAGATTGACAGCAAAATTAACAGGTCTACGATGCCTGCTGTGCTCAATCTGGGAAATATTCTTAAGTTGGTCATTAATTGTTTCAATGATAAAACGCTTACGCAATAATAATTTATCCTCAATCTTCATTAAACTATTTTTCATGTTTTTCCTGATATTAGTAATGAGTTCTAAACCTCTTTGAAATAGCTTCTCAAATAAGACTTGTGATATATAGCCTTTATCTCCAAATAACTTTCCAAATATATCTTTGCTCATAAACTCTAGTGGTTTTCTATCATCAACATTAGCTGGAGTTAAGCGTACAGCTAAAAGCTCACCTCGGTCACTAACTATTATGTGGAGTTTGAACCCATAAAACCAACCCATAGTACTTTTACCTCGTGCTGCTAGGTCTTTAAAGACCTTATGTCTTCTGATTCTTTGGTTGTGGCAGACTGCTAAAGCTGTACTATCAACAAAACCTATACCACTGCTTTTAGCAAATCGGCTTCGCAAATAAGCAGCTAATGGAAGTACTACGGTTTCCTTTAGTTCTACAAAACGATTGTAACTTACTAGCTTTGGAAACTCTTTCCTTAGATATTTGCAAACATAGCTCTTATAGTAATGTTTGAAGTTTCGATAGCTTGCTTGATGAAAGTGAATTACTATTGTCATGATTTCACTTGGGGCTAGATTAGCTTTGGGGCCTGCTTTGTTTTTCTTTGATTTTAGCTCTTTCTTACTAAGCCATTTTTGATAATCCTTACAAAAATCATCGACATCACAGAATAATTCTAGTAAACTCATATTAAGCATCTCCTTTTTGTTGTTTCATAGCTACCATTATAGGAGATGCTTCCTTTTTTATCTCAATTTGTTGCTTTTTATCTTCGAACTCAGGTTAATAATAGTCAGATACCGAAGAAA
>CAMZLP010000051.1 GCA_947311535.1 uncultured Deinococcota bacterium
AGGGATTAGGGGTGCTCTTTGTTTTGTACAACTCTAAACTCAAGTTAGTTAGGAAGTTTTCATACAAGAAGTATTTCATGGAGTTTGGTACAAAGAGTTTAAAAATGTATTTCCTGAGATTATCGCTTGAACTAAGTATTGACATATAAACAGATTTGCTTTACCTAGTGTGAAAATTTATGAAAAGCTAATTGTAAACTATTCTAGCGAGCTATTAATAAAATGCTTACAATACTGTTATTCTAAATCTTATGATTATTAAAACCGCAGAAATAATAACAATAGGTACAGAACTGCTTTTAGGGGAAGTTGTGGACACCAACAGCACCTACTTGGCTGCTCAATTAGCTGACAAAGGTGTAAATATCTTTTGGTCACTCAAAGTTGGCGATAATTTAGAAAGAATTGTAAAAGCCATAAAATTTGCTATTAGTCGTAGTGACTTAGTGATTTTAACAGGTGGTCTAGGCCCCACCGACGACGATATGACTCGAGAAGCAATTGCAGCTGCTTTAAATGAAAAACCTAAAATTGATAAAGCTTTAGAAAAAGAGCTAAGGCAGAGGTTTGCTAAATTCTCTAAACAGATGCCCGAACAAAACCTAAAACAGGCTTGGTTAATAAATTCAGCAGAGACCTTAGCAAACCCGATAGGCACAGCACCTGGCTGGCTTGTTAAGACCAAGCTTGAGAATAAAGAAAGAATAATTATTACGCTACCTGGACCACCTAGAGAGTTAAAAAGAATGTGGTCAAAAGAAGTTTTGAGCAAGTTGCAATTATCTAGCTCAGTATTATTTACTAAAACCTTTAAAACTCAAAATTTTGCTGAATCAGCGATAGCTGAAGCGCTGGGGAAATTAACAAAGCAAAACAATCCTAGTGTTGCCACCTATGCCCGCAGAGATGGTGTGCATGTACGGGTTGCTGCTAAGGCTGATACTATTTCCGCCGCAAAATCATTAGCTAAAGATAGCATTAATCAAGTAGAAAATATTTTGTCTGGACATATTTGGGGATATGATGATGATGACTTAGCTGAACTTATAATAAAAAAATTACACGACAAGAATTTGAAATTGGCTAGTATTGAAAATATTTCGGCAGGAAAGTTTGCGACAGAACTCAATAGCGTAAGCGACACATCACAGGTTTACATAGCTGGCATGGTAGGATATGAGGTGCAGGTTTTAACCGCTCTTGGTTTTGAGGATAGGCTCGAGCCAAAGCAAAATGACGAAGAGGGCCTAATAACCATAGCCAAAGCGGTTGCTAAGATTTTTGACGCAGATATTGGAATGGTAATCTATGGGGAAAATAACCCCAATAAAACGAAAATAATGGTCTCTATCTACGATAAAGCCGAAAATTTTGTAAAATCGATTGAACTTCCTCAATTAGAGCGTATATGGATACAAGAAAGAGCCGCATTCGCCGCCCTGTCTCTGCTTAATAAAAAATTAAGCAATTAAAGCCTAGCAAATTAAACTACGTTTGACAAAGACTAGACGGAGGAAATGGTGAAATATGGACGAAAAGCGAAAGAAGATACTTGATTCAACACTTGTGCAAATCGAAAAACAATTTGGTAAAGGTGCAATTATGCGCCTTGGTGAAGAAGCTGATTTAAGCGGTATTGATGTTATTAGCACAGGCACCCTGTCAATTGATTTAGCACTTGGTGTTGGTGGTGTACCACGCGGCAGAGTTGTTGAGATTTATGGCCCCGAATCGGGTGGTAAAACAACCCTTTCATTGCATATCATTGCAGAAGCCCAAAAGGCCGGTGGTGTAGCTGCATTTATAGATGCAGAGCATGCCCTTGATGCGCAATATGCTAAGGCACTAGGGATAGATATAGATAATTTACTTATTTCGCAGCCAGATACTGGTGAGCAAGCTTTAGAGATAACCGAGCTGCTTGTTAGAAGTGGTGCTGTTGATGTTATTGTAATCGATTCTGTAGCTGCACTGGTACCAAGGGCTGAAATAGAAGGAGAGATGGGTCAAAGCCATGTTGGTTTGCAAGCTAGGCTTATGTCTCAGGCATTGCGTAAGCTAACTGGTATTTTGGCTAAGAGCAATACTACTGCAATATTTATCAACCAAATACGCGAAAAAATAGGTATTGTTTATGGTAATCCGGAAACAACTCCAGGTGGTCGGGCTTTAAAATTTTATTCTTCAGTACGTATAGAGGTAAGACGTCGTGGCGATGTCAAGTCTGGAATAGATAAAGTAGGTAACCGTACCCGTATAAAAATTATTAAAAACAAAGTTGCTCCGCCATTTAAAGAAACCGAAGTTGAAATTATGTTTGGTAAGGGTATTGATAGAATTGGTGATTTGATTAATATTGCTAGTGACCTAGATATAGTTCAAAAATCTGGCTCTTGGTATAGCTTTAATAATGAACGCTTGGGTCAAGGTAAAGAAAAAGTTATTGCGTTTTTAGAGTCTCAGCCAAAAATGATGCAAGATATAGAAACACAAATCTATGCAAAACTTAAGCCAAAGGCCGAAGAAGCAGACAAAGACTCTGACTCAGGTAAAAAATAATGTTATGGATAATTACAGGCTTCTTGGGCTTGATAATAGGTGCCGCTGTTGGTTTTTTTGTAAAACAAACCAACAATAAGAAGCTCTTAGAAATTGCAGAGAAAGAAGCAAAAGAAGTACTAACAAATGCTAGGCAAGAGTCGCAAAGCATTTTGCAAGAAGCTAAACAAGAAGCCAAAAAAGAAAAACAGGCTTTAATTAAGGATGAACGAGACAGGCTAAAGCAAGAATCACAACGCGCTCATGAATTGCTCGAGCAAGAACTAAGGCGCTCCAGAGAAAATGCAGCGAAGGAGTTAGAGCGTACTAGGGCTGATATTGATAAAGATAGAGAATTTATTAAAGAA
>CAMZLP010000052.1 GCA_947311535.1 uncultured Deinococcota bacterium
GTGAAATATGAAAACCATCTAGTGGAATTATTGCTCTAGGGTCTGGAGCATACCAATAAATCTGCCCACCCTCATCCGCATCAGCCATCGGAAAAATTCCTTGAGCATAAGCATTTAATAATATCTGTGGGCTAAGTTTCACTAGGCTATTTTTCCATAAATTTAGCATTTTAGCTATAAAATAAATTTCATGACCCATATAAAGTAAAAGCTATCCATATTCACCATTTATATATTTCCAAGACTATTAGCTCCTAAGTTCTGTCCACTAGCTACTGACTTTTATTAAATTAAGCAGATCTTTCATGAAAATGCTAAAGTTTCTTATTTAGGACACATGTCACCCTAGTAAGGGTGTATAAATAACCTGATTGTGAGGAATAATGAAACAATTTGAAGAAAAAACAGACTCTAATGGACAAAAGTACCTAGAAACTGAGCTATCTGGTCTTATTATTACCCGTTTGCCGCTGTTAAATAAAAGCACTGCTTTTAGTTTAGAAGAGCGCAGTAATTTTGAGCTCGAGGGTCTATATCCACCGTATATTTCAAACCTTAAAGAGCAACGACAACGTGCTTATTATAATTATAAGCGCTTTACCAATGACTTAAACAAACACATTTTTCTAAGAGTCTTGCAAGACCGCAATGAGGTCTTGTTTTATTCGCTACTTTCAAAACACCTCGAAGAATTCTTACCTATAATCTACACTCCAACCGTTGCTAAAGCTGTTGAATCATTTAGCCAAATTTATCGTTTTCCACGTGGGCTAGTAGTTAGTACAGAGAATATAGACAGAATTGATAAATTATTGACTAATGTGAGCTTACCTGATGTAAAACTAATAGTAGCTACTGATTCTGAGGGTATTTTAGGAATTGGTGATCAAGGTTTTGGTGGAATGGCAATCTGCATTGGCAAACTGTCAATTTATACCTCTGCCGCTGGTATAAACCCAGCTTACACCTTGCCAGTTGAGTTAGATGTTGGTACCAATCGTAAAGATTTACTTGACGACCCAATGTACTTAGGTGTACGCCACAAAAGATTAATGGGGCAAGAATATGACGATTTTATTGACAAGTTTGTTACTGGTCTTAAAAAGAAATTCCCAAATGTGCTTTTACAATGGGAAGATTTTAGCAAGCAAAAAGCCTTTAGCGTTTTAAACAAATATCAAGATGTGATCCCATCATTTAATGATGATATTCAGGGCACTGGCAGCGTTGTATTAGCTGGCTTACTAGCCGCAATGCGCAAAAGCCAACAAGAGCTTAAAGAGCAAGTATTTTTAATTCATGGTGCTGGTGCTGGTGGAGTAGGTGTTGCTTATCAAATTATTCGTGGTTTAGTCAAGGCTGGCCTAAGCCAAAAAGAAGCCAAGGCCCGTATGTATTTAATTGATTCACGCGGTTTAATACTAGATAATAGAGATGGGCTCGAGCCTTATAAATTAGATCTTGCCAAGTCGGCGAGTGATATTAGCTCTTGGAATTATGAAGGCAAAAACCCAAGTTTATTAGATACTATTGAAAACGCCAATGTAACTGTTATTCTTGGTCTCTCTGGACAACGCTCCGCCTTTAATAAAAAAATAGTTAGGGCCGTTCACAAAAATACTAATTACCCAATTGTCTTTGCCCTGTCTAATCCAACTTCTAATACTGAGGCTTTACCAAAAGATATCTATAAATGGACAGATGGCCATGCCATTGTTGCCACAGGCAGCCCTTTTGATGACGTTGAATATAAAGGCTCAAAATATACTATTGGACAAGGTAACAATGCTTATGTGTTCCCAGGTATTGGTTTAGGTGCCATTTTATCAGGGGCAAAACAAGTAACTGATGAAATGTTAACTGCCTCCGCAATAGCTTTAGCTAACTACACTAGCCCCCAAGATTTGAATACTGGTAGCGTTTATCCTACAATCAGAAAATTGCGCAACGTAAGCAAGCATGTGGCCATTGCGGTCATTCAAGCAGCTGTTGATTCTGGAGTAGCAACCGTAGACCTCCCCGATGATATATCAAAATACGTTGAAGATAATATGTGGGTACCAGAATATTTACCATTACGTAAAAAATAAGCTCAATACCATTTAAGCTCCAATCAAATGAATGCTTATGTTTCATTCCAAGCATTCATTTGCTTTTTTAGTACTTACCCATATTTTTATAAAGTTCAAGCTAAAGACTATAATTCTAAGTAAGTATTGGAATTATCACGAGTAAATCCAACAAATAGAAACTAAAAATCGCAAGAAAAACCAAGGTTGCAAGCTAATACAGAAGATTTATACAGAACTTATCGAACGAAGAATTGAAGCTTAGTAATTTAAGAAGTTAAAAAATATTGCTATGAATCATGAAAACACTATTATCTGTTTTTTGAATTGCTAAGACTACTAGCTGTTTAATTCTTGCTCCATGCTTGTGCACATTTGTAAGATATTTTTATAAAGTCTTTGATTTTTGTTAGCAATATTTTCCCTTTTAATTAAGAATTTATGGTATAAAACTAATGAACCATTTTAGCTATTCATATATTATGATTAGCATAGATTATTATTAAAAGGAGGTAGCACTGAAAATTTATCTTTATATTTAGTTATTTTTCGCAATTTCATTCAAAGATTTGTTCATTTTTTACTCGGGAGGTAAAATGAAAATTAGATTAACAGTTGTATTATTATTATTGGCAATATTTACACTTGGCCTAGCTCAGCGTGGTAGTGCTGGTCATGTAAATATCCTCTACTGGCAGGCTGCTTCTACGCTTAACCCATATCTTTCTGGTGGTACCAAAGATATTGAAGCTGCTTCATTAGTTGTAGAACCCTTAGCACGCTGCGACCAAGATGGTAATATTCTGCCTTGGCTAGTAGACGAAGTGCCTACTATAGAAAACGGTGGCGTTGCCGCTGATTTGACAAGCATCACTTGGAAATTATCGGACGGCCTTGTTTGGTCTGATGGTAGTCCTGTAACATCAGCTGATGTTGTATTCACTGGTGAATACTGCATGGATGAAAACTCAGGCTGTAACTCACTACAACAATTTGATGGCGTTGCTAGTATAGAAGCCGTTGATGATTCAACAATCAAAATTACTTTTGATGCTCCTAAACCATTCCCATATGGCCCATTTGTAGGTGCTACTACACCTATTTTACAAAAAGCCCAATTTGCTGATTGTATTGGTGCTAATGCCCAAAACTGTACTGATGCAAACTTTGCCCCAATTGGTACTGGTCCATTTGTAGTCACTGACTTCCGTGCTAATGATGTTGTTACTTATAAAGCCAATGACAACTACCGCGTTGCTGACCAACCTGCATTTGCAACTGCAACATTCAAAGGCGGCGGTGATGCTGCTAGTGCTGCTCGAGCAGTTTTAGAAACAGGCGAAGCTGATTATGCTTGGAACTTGCAAGTAGAACCAGAAATCTTAGCTGGTATGGTTGCAGCTGGCAAAGGTACCGTAGTTACTGCTTTTGGTGCTAATGTTGAGCGCTTAATGGTTAACTTTACCAATGACGATCCATCTTTAGGTGATTACCGCTCATTACAATTTGCTAATGGCGCACCAAACCCACACCCATTTTTAGCCGATATCAACGTTCGTAAAGCTTTATCTATGGCTATTGATCGTGAAATCTTAACAGAAATTGGTTATGGCAAAGCTGGCAAACCAAGTTGTAATGTTTTAGCTGCTCCTGCCGCTTATGCATCAACTGCTAATGACGGTTGCTTAGTACAAGATATAGAGGGTGCAAACAAACTATTAGACGATGCTGGCTGGCTACCTGGCCCTGGCGGCACTCGCGAGAAAAACGGCGTTCCTCTAAAAATATTGTATCAAACATCAACAAATTCTGTTCGCCAAGGTACTCAAGCTCTTGTTAAAGAGTGGTGGAAAGAAATCGGTGTAGACACTGAACTTCGTAATATTGATGCTGCTGTATTCTTCGGTGGTGACCCTGCTAGCCCTGATACTTATGGTAAATTCTATGCTGATATAGAAATGTATACCAACGGCTTTAATGGTACTGACCCAGAAGTCTATATGGCTGGTTGGACATGTGACGAGGCAAGTGACGTTACTAACGATTGGTTAGGCAGCAACATTCCTCGCTACTGTGACCCAGCTTATGATGCTTTAGCAGCTAAACTATCTAGCACAGCAGCATTTGCTGACCGTGTTGCAATTGTAAAAGAAATGAATGACATGCTAATGAAAAACTACGTCATGATTCCTTTAATCCATCGTGGTAGTGTTTCTGCTCACTCAAATACACTAACAGGTGTTCAAATGAATGCTTGGGATTCTGAGCTTTGGAATATCGCTGGTTGGAACCGCAAATAAGTTTTTAGTTTTATAAACTTAGTGATAATTGCTGCAATGCAGCAATTATCATCATTATCTTACTTTATTTTATTTTAGGAGAATATGTTTACTTTTGTTTTAAGGCGACTGTTAATCGCTATTCCTACATTGTTAGTAATTAGTTTTGTTATTTTTTTTATTTTAGATTCTGCTCCTAACGACCCTACTGGTAATCTACCTTTAACTATCCCACCAGAGGTCAGACAAAAAATTAGAGACTCCCTAGGTTTAGATCAGCCAATGTATGTTAGATATGTCAAGTGGTTAAGACAATTCCTTATCTATGAACCTTTAAATCTGCTAGAAGAAAACACAGGCATTAAAATAGGTGATTCTGAAGGGCGTTTGAGAATTGTCTCTTATGCAACCAGAAGCCCAGTTATGGAGCTAATTGCCGAACGAATGCCCCAAACTCTTTGGGTAGTAGGAGTTGCTTATTTATTAGGCATTATTATTTCCATACCAATTGGGGTCATCTCTGCCTATAGGCAGTACTCTATTTTTGATCAAGTTGGTACTTTTGTTTCGCTTATTGGCTTTTCGCTCCCCACCTTTTTTACAGGCCTATTAATGATTATAATTTTTGGAGTAAAACTGCGCTGGTTTCCATCAGTTTATGACACCACTTTAGTGGTAAAAGACTGGAAGACTTTTGTATTACAAGTAAAACAAATGATTATGCCAGTTACTGTACTCACATTTTTTAACGCTTCTAGATTAACTCGTTTTTTGCGATCTTCGATGCTAGATAATTTAAATATGGATTATGTACGTACGGCTCGAGCCAAAGGCCAGAAAGAACAAGTAGTAGTTTGGGGCCATGTTTTGCGCAACAGCCTTATTCCAGTAGTAACTTTAATAGCCTTAGGAATCCCAGGAATTTTTGGTGGGGCAATTATTACAGAACAAATTTTTAGAGTTAATGGTTTAGGCCAGTTATTAATTATTGCAATTCAAGGAGCTGACATTCCATTAGTACAAACACTTACTTTCATCTTTGCAGTATTGATTGTCTTTTTCAATATTATCGCAGACGTTGCTTACGGATTCTTAGATCCACGCATTCGCTACAGCTAAGGAGTATTTATGTCTACGACAACAAACAATCAACAAAAAGAATATTCATACTTGGCTGACGTCTGGAAGCAATTTAGCAAACACAAAGGTGCCGTAGTTGGTATGCTAATTTTCTTTACAATTATTCTAACCACTATGCTTGGGCCTTTTGTTTGGCGCATAGACCCAGATGCCAAAGACCTAAAACACCGCAATGAAGGTCCAACTATCACTCATCCTTTTGGAACAGATAATTTGGGTAGAGATATGTTAGCAGCTAACTTAGCCGGTGGCAGAATCTCTTTGTCAGTAGGTCTTATTGCAATGGTCATTAGTATACTGATTGGCACAGTAATTGGCTTGCTCTCTGGATATTTCAGTTGGCTAGATGGCCCACTGATGCGGCTGACAGATTTATTTTTAGCACTACCTATTTTACCGCTATTATTGGTAATTATTATGCTATATCGAGATACATTGCGAGGAATATTTGGTCCAGAACTTGGAATTTTTATCCTAATTGTGAGCATAATTGGGGTAACAAGTTGGATGAATACAGCCCGTATTGTTCGTGGTGATGTTTTGGCTGCCAAAGAGCAGGAATATGTTACCGCTGCTAGTGCTTTAGGCTCTGGTGGGCAACGCATTATTTGGAAGCATATCCTACCAAATGTTTCTAGCCCTATTTTGGTATCCGCTGCTCTTGGTATGGCGTCAGCTATTATTACCGAATCGGCATTATCTTTTTTAGGTCTAGGGTTTCCTAGCGATATCCCTACCTGGGGTAGGTTGTTATTTGATGCTAAAGACTTTATGAGCCTTACCCCATTAAGGGTAGTCTGGCCAGGTATGGCAATTTCATTAATAGTTTTAAGCGTTACTTATATGGGTGATGGTCTCCGTGATGCACTTGATCCTAAAATTAGGAGTTCCAAATAGCTCTAAATATATAACCCTTATGGCTACTCAAATTTTATTAAACCAAGCTAGCAAATCAATCAAGGTGGATTTTTAGTTAGATATCAAAAACCATAGTAAGATAAAGACATATTCCTAATAATGTTATTATTTGAATTATTTGTGGAGGTTCAACCTAAGTGAATAATTCAAATAATATTTATAAACCCTTAAAAAATATCCAAATAATAACTATAGCCCTAAATTTACCTGGGCCACTTGCTGCCAAAAGATTAGCCGAAATGGGTGCCACGGTAATAAAAATAGAACCACCCTCAGGTGATCCATTTAAACAATATGTTCCTAATTGGTATCAAGATTTAAATAGCGGGCAAAAAATAATGACATTGGATTTAAAAAGCGAGCGTGGTCAAAAGAGCTTTAAAGAATTATTAGCGCAATCGGCCTTGCTAATAACAGCTCAACGCCCTAATGCCTTAAAACGCTTAGGTTTAACTTGGGAAAACCTACAAAGCTTTCCTAAATTAAATCATTTAGAAATAGTTGGCTATCCTAGTCCAAACGAAAATGATGCTGGTCATGATTTGACATATCAAGCCTCTAACGGCTTAATAAACCCACCAAATATGCCTAAATCATTAGTAGCTGATATGGCCGCTGCTGATAAAGCAATTATAAAAGCTCTGGAAATGCTAATGGCTTATAAAGATGGGCAAAATGCTAGCAAATACCAGCTCGCCTTATCTGATGCCGCTGAATATATGGCTAAACCTATTAGCTACGGACTAACTAGCAATGATGGTCTTTTGGCTGGTAATTTAGCAGAATATGCTATTTATGAAACAAAGCAAGGCTGGCTTGCTCTGGCTGCTTTGGAACCTAATTTTCAGAAAAGTTTAAAAAAATCTCTTGGCATAAGTAATTTGGATAAAAAAAGCCTGAGCAAAAAGTTTAGAGAACGCAGTGCCAAAGACTGGGTTCTCTGGGCCAAAGAAAATGATATCCCTTTGCTTGAGATTTTGTAGAGACACAATTAATCGCGTCTCTACAAAATTACGTCTCTACAAAATGGTTTTAAAAAGAATAATCAAATGATAGGTTGATGCTCGAGTTTTTACTCAATGAGCCAAATTGGCTTGTATCACTACCATATAAGAAAACTACATCAGCACTAGCACTAAC
>CAMZLP010000053.1 GCA_947311535.1 uncultured Deinococcota bacterium
AATTAAAGCTTTGAGTTTATTGCTTTTACTTATTGAACCTTTAATTTAAACTTTATGACTAAATATAAAGACTTTTTTGCAAAGTCTTTTTATTTGCTTGTGCTTTAATTTTTAATGAAATTTAAACCAAGTAAAATTTAGCAGATGGTATTATATTGACAATGCCGATTGCCTTAGATATTTTGTTCCCTATACCTACACCGGCTTTTAGCTATTTATTGCCTTTCGATGCTAATATCCCTAGTATAGGGGTTCGGGTAGTAGTGCCTTGGCAACAAGGTTTGCGGATTGGTTTGTTGGTGGGGGTTAGGGAGGTTGGGGCCTCGCTTGGGCTCGAGCTTAAACAAATTATTACAGTTTTAGATAGTCAGCCCTTTGTTTTACCCAAACAAACTGAGCTTATTTTAGAGCTTGCCCAAAGCTCATGCTCGCCTGCTGGTTTAGTTTTGAGCACACTTTTGGCTACTGGTTTAAATGAAGAATTAATCCATGAGGCTCGAGCCATAGAGGGTATAAAAGATATATCAATCTCTACAGAGCATTGGGTTTTAGCAAGCCAGTTAGATAATATAAATTTATTCCGAGAGCAGGGTTTAATAAAAGAACAAATAAGAATTGTTCCAATCAAACATAAAGTTTTAAAAATCGCAAAACCTATTGATGAAAATTTGCAAGGCAAAAGACAGCTAAATCAAAGAATTGCCCTTGAATGGTTAGACTCTGTAGAGTCAGTGGCTAGTGGTTCAGAACTTGCTCGGCAAGCTGATGTTTCTGAGAGTGCTGTGCGAACGCTTGTGAAAAAAGGCTATATAACTTACGTAGAAGAAGATGCGCCAGAGCCAGCTTTGCCCAGCTATCCTAGCTATGAAATAAATAAAGAAATCTCATTTCTATCTGATGCGGATTATATTGTTATATCTGGTGGAAGCAAAGAAGAACGAATTGCTGCTTTATATGACGGTATTGCTCGAGCCTTAGCAAATGATAGAAGTGTTTTGATAATCGCTCCGGAGCAGAGCCTAATTGCCGAGACTGCCTCGTATCTACAAGCCAAATTTCCAACCTTAGTATTATCTGGTGAATTAAATGATCGCCAAAGAAAACGCCTTTGGCATGACTTGCAAGAGCAAGCTGTAGTTTTAGTAGCTAGTTATTTTGGGTTTTTAGCACCATTACATAAGCTAGGACAAATAATACTAATTGAAGAGTCAAGCTCGAGCCATAAGCTGCGCTCTGGCCCTAGGTTGTTTAGCCCTAGTGTTGCCAAAGCTTTAGCCAAAAAAATAAATTGCCCAATAATTTTGACTGATAGCTTAATTTCTGCCGAAAGTTTATTGCTGACAAAAAAAGCTAATGCTGAGCATTTACAATTGCCTTATTTAGAACAACGCTATTACTTTAGTGATATGTCTAGCAGCAATAACTGGCCATTGAGTGCTAATTTGCTGCAGGTTTTAAATCAGGTTAAAGACCGCTCTCGGCAAGCTATTTTATTATCGCCACGGCGTGGCTACTCAGCTGCATTGGGCTGTACTAGTTGCGGTGAGATTATTAGCTGCCCAAATTGCGATTTGAGCCTTAAATACTACCAAGAGCAAAAAAAACTGCGCTGCCACCAATGCTCTACTGAGTTAAGTATTCCTAAAACTTGCTCTAACTGCAATTCTTATGAGCTGCAAGCAATGCGAGGTGCTGGCACCGAGTGGATTCTAAAGACGGTAAAACGCCAGATCCCAGGAATACCGGTTTATAGATACGATAGTGACCAGCGTGATGATTTAAGCGCAATGCTAGCTGGTGAAGCTGGAGTTGTTGTTGCTACCTCGGCAATTTTGCGCCATCAGCCGCTTAGCAATGTTTCTTTGATAGCTTTGACATTATTTGATTCTTTATTAGCCTTTAGTGATTACCGAGCCGAAGAAGAGGCCTTACGGACGGTTTTAAGCCTAAATGAGCTTGCCCCAAATAAACGGCCCTTAATTCTTTTACAGAGCTTTCAGCTCGAGCATAAGCTATTTAAAATATTACGAGCTAGCGACAAACTAAAGGCAATTAATAGTTTTTTAGAAGAGCTTTTAATCCGCCGCAAAGCTTACAACTATCCACCATATAGTAAAATTGCTAGGATTCAAATTAGCGCCAAAGACGAACAGATTGCATATCACGAATCAAATAGGATTTTTGATACTTTAAAAATACATTGTAAAGAGCATGCCGAACTACTTGGCCCAAGCCAAATGGCAATTTTTCGTATACGGAATTTTTATAATTACCAGATTTTTATTAGTGATTTAAGCTCACAAGGATTTGATGAATTGCTAAAACCAATTATACCTTATCGTGGGCAGGTTCGAGTCCGTATAGATATAGAACCAAGGGAAATTGGCGGGTTTTTAGAATAAAAGTTTATAGTAAAAATCATACTAAACTGTTTTAACTAGATTTAGGCCCACAAGAAAATATTCACAAGCAACAATAATGTGAAAACAATCACTTAGTTATCTAAATTAAAAGAGTTATTACCCTCAGGCAATAACTCTTAGTCTAAAAACTATTATTTGTTAAGGTGCTTTGTCTCTATCATAAGAACTCACCAAATATGAAAGGTTTGTTTGGTAATACCTGCTTTTGTCGTCATACCAGTAAACATAGCTACCAGACTCGCTGCCACTAGAACTGCTACGGGTGACTTTGCCATCAACAATACCCTCAAATATAGGGGTACCATCAATACTGTAAACGGTAATATACATTTTAGAAGCTGTAAAATCCTGCAAAGACCTTCTAAAACGATTTTGGGTTTCGTTCCTACAAGCACTTAAACTTATAGCTATTATTAGGGTTAGACTTAATATTACAAACTTTCTCTTGTTTGGCTTAGCAAACATTCTTAGTTCCCTTCTGTAGCTTCTTTAGCTCCAAATAGTAATTCTTCATTTACAGTGATTGGGGTTATATCTTGATAGCTCTGAATTATTTTTAATAAGATATCATTTGCTAATTTTGCTTTTACTTGTTCACTTACTTGATCAAGCTCAATTAGGCCTGCTTCTTTGCGTTCATAGACAGTAATAAGATGAAAGCCAAATTGGCTCTCAACAGGGTCTAAGACTGTGTTTAACTTAGTGTCTTCACTAAAAACAGCATCATTAAAACTTGGTACCATTGCACCTCTTGGAAAACAAGATAAATCTCCGCCTCTAGATCCGCTACCAGGGTCTAAACTATGCTCTTTGGCGAGTTCAGAAAAACCAGCTCCAGCAGCTAATTGTGCTTTTAAATCGTTTGCTTCTTCAAGCGTTTCAACCAAAATGTGTCTGGCACAGGCTTGCTCAGGGGTTTGAAATTCTTCGGCATGAGTACCATAGTACAGTTCAGCACGCCAATCAGGAATAACTAAATCATCACGTAATTGAGTTACAAGCTGACTGCTAAGACTGGCCTCAGTAATAAGATTTATTAAGAATTGCTCGCTGGGTATACCTGCATCTAATATGCCTTGCTGATAACTTTCTTCATCAGCAAATTGACCTTTTAGATTCTCTAACTGCGCATCTACATAACCATCAGCTATGCTAAAGCCACGTTCTTTGGCTAAATTTAGCACAACTTGCTCAGTTAAGAACTGTTCTAAAAAAACAGGTTTTAATTCTTGAAGAGCTGCTTTGGCCTCATCAGATAGTGGTAACTGCATATTTTGTTGGGCTGCCATATCGGATATGAAAAAACTAAAACGCTCATCAAAATCGGTTTTTGTGATTTTTTTGCCCGCAATTTCAATAACAACAGGATTTGCGCTCTCTTGTGCAAAAGTAAAAGAGAAGCTTATAAGAATAATTTGTAACAATAAAAATGGTTTCATAATGACCCTTTCAAACTTATAATAGATTAAGCTATGCTCGAGCCTAGATGTTCTAACTAGGCTACTTTATGAGCTAGCTAATCGATTGCCCTAGCATAATAAATCTTTATTAAGTTAAGGTTAAAATAGCCATTTTTAAATCAATACGAAAAGTTTAAGCCAAGTTAAACGATATCTTAACAATAACTCACTCAAATAATGTATAATTGATTGTTGTGAGTAGTAATATAAAAAATCCATACGAGGTCTTGGCTGTTGATAGAAATGCTGACCTGTCAGAAATAAAAACCGCCTATAGGCAGTTAGCCAAAAAACACCACCCCGACCGTAATGCAGGTAATAAAGAATCAGAAGAGCGATTTAAAGAAATTTCAGAAGCTTATGCTATCTTAAGAGACCCAGCCAGCCGTGAAAATTACGACCGCTATGGTCATCAAACTAAATACCAACAGCCTGATTTTAGCACCGTAGATTGGCAAACTATTTTTAACGAGGCTGATATTAATATTAATCTGGACAATCAAAGCGAAATGCCAAGAACAAATAAGCTTATGTTTAAGTTTCTGTTTGGGGCAGTTAATAAAATAATGAGACAATCTGGCTTGCTACCTGGTGAAACAAAAGAACTTAATATAAAAATTGACTTAAATGAGGCTCGAGCCGGTACTAGTAAAAAAATACGTATTCCAGGGCCAAGTATTTGCAGTGAGTGTAAAGGACAGACAATTTCTAAGGGCCTAGCTTGTCAGCGTTGCCAAGCTCAAGGGTTTATTAAATCCGGTGAAGAGATAGAATTAAATATCCCAAGATTAGTCAAACAAAATGCCAAATTACGCTTAAAAGGCATGGGTGGCCCAGGTACACCTCCTGGTGACGCTATTGTAAATGTTAATATTAAAATTCCTAGAACTGCAAAACTAATTAAAAATGATATTCATATAGACTTACCTGTGACTAGGCTCGAGCTTAGTCAAGCTAAGCTCATCAGTATATTGGGTGTCGATTTCAAATTAGATAGAACTATGCAAGACGGACAGATTATACATATTCAAGGGGCAGGAATCGCTGGGGGAGACCTTGTTGTCAAGATTGTCTTAAATACTTGGCAAGGTATTTGGCGAAATATAAAATCAAGATTTTCAAATACATTGGAGGTTATATAGTGAGTAAAGAAACAAATAACTCAAACGATAAAAAAGATCGACCATTATATGTAATAAGCGTAGCTGCAGAATTAGTGGATATGCATCCACAAACTTTGCGTCTATATGAAAGAAAAGGTCTAATTGAACCCAGCCGTAGTACTGGTAAAACAAGGCTTTATTCACAAAGAGATATTGAGCATTTACAAGAAATCCGCCGTTTAACTCAAGAACTTGGGGTTAATTTAGCAGGGGTAGAAGAAGTAATTAAACTGCGCAAAAGATTATCGGAATTACAAGGCAAGTTAGAGGATCAAATTGACAACATTCATGAAGAATTACAAGCGGCACTAATTAGACGAGCCCTAAACCCAGCTAGCTCTGATGATGACTAAAGTTACTGACTATTTAGAAAATAATAAGCAGCGGCAACTAAGCGAGCTAATGGAATTGTTGAAGATTCCTTCAGTTTCTACTGACCCCAATCACAAAGATGATTTAAAAGAGGCCGCAAACTATATAATTGAGCAACTAAAGGCACTCGGCTTTAAAACAGAGTTAAGGCCTACTAAAGGGCACCCGATTGTTTTGGCTGAATACTTTGTTAATCAAAAATTACCGACTGTTTTAATTTATGGGCACTATGACGTTCAACCTGTGGGCCCAATTTCTGAATGGGATAATCCGCCATTTGAACCAAGAATTATTGATGAAAAAATATATGCGCGGGGTGCATCTGACGATAAAGGGCAAATATTTGCCCATATTAAAGCCGTAGAGGCTCTTATAAAAACAACTAATACTTTGCCTTTAAATATTAAATTCTTAATAGAAGGCGAAGAAGAAATTGGTAGCCCTAACCTAGGGCCATTTTTAGAGCAAGAAAAACTAAAGCTAGCCTGTGATTTAGTAATTATTTCTGATTCAGCCATGATTGCTCCTAATACTCCTACAATTACTTATGGCCTAAAAGGTTTGGCATATATAGAGCTAGAAGTAATAGCAGCTAATCGTGATTTACATTCTGGTGCTTATGGTGGCGGAGTTCCAAACCCAATTAATGAATTAGCTAAAATCATTGCTCAACTTCATGATAAAAATGGCAAAATAACTGTGCCTGGGTTTTATGATGATGTAATTGAAATCTCAGCAACGGAAAAGGCAGCTTTTAAAAAAGTACCATTTGATGAAAAAGAATTTGCTGAGGAAATAGCTTTGAAAGGCACGCCAGGTGAGCATGGCTACACTGTGCTCGAGCGTATTTGGGCTCGCCCTACACTGGATGTCAATGGCATTAAAGGTGGTTTTCAGGGTAAAGGTGCCAAAACTGTAATAGCTGCTAAAGCGAGTGCAAAAATATCTTGTCGATTAGTATCTAATCAAGACCCAAAAGATATAACTAAGAAATTAATTAAATATATTGAAGATATTGCGCCTAATTATGTCACTGTAATAGCAAGAGACTTGCACGGTGCCAAAACTGCTCTTAGCCCGCTTGATTCTAAGGCAGTTAAGCTAACAGCTAAAGCTTTAGAAAAATCATTTGACAAGGAAGTGGTTTTTGCAAGAACTGGTGGCAGTATACCAATTGTCAATAACTTTCAAGAAGAACTTGGCGTTGATGTTGTATTAGTGGGCTTTGGTTTAGAAAATGATGGAGCACATTCTCTAAATGAAAAATTTGATTTAAAAAACTATTATGATGCAATTAAAGCTAGCACAGAAATCCTAAATGAGCTAAATAATTTTTAAAAGCAAGAAATATCGTTGACATGTTGAAAAACTAATGATACGATTTCTAGGCTAAGCTAAGGCGCCGTAGCCAAGTGGTTAAGGCAGTGGTTTGCAAAACCTCGATTCATCGGTTCGACTCCGATCGGCGCCTCCAATATTTTCTGGCATAGGCGCGTAGCTCAGGGGAATGAGCGCTACACTGACACTGTAGAGGTCGACGGTTCAAATCCGTCCGCGCCTACCATTTTATTGCACTTAGAAATACCAGATAATCCTAAGCCCCAGCTTTGAGTTAAGATTTTAGAATTAGTTTTATAAAATATGCCATCTTATCTCTAGTTACTTGAGTTTAGAGTTCAAAAGACAAAAGTACTAGACAAAAAGGAGAGGAATTGTTACTGATAGTGTATGAAAAAAACAGAACAATTCCTCAAAGCAGTATATAACAGTATAAACAAAAGATCAGAT
>CAMZLP010000054.1 GCA_947311535.1 uncultured Deinococcota bacterium
ATTTACTAGCAAATATTTTTTGCTGCCTGTACACTGATATTGGGATAGGTATTTGTGTTCATAACAATTCTTATTCCTTTTTATTTCCTTTGTCAATCTTTGGTCATACGAATTTTCCAGTTGTCTCCTATAAATCTGGAGCTTGACAAAGCAAATAATTATTACTATAGTGTGCAGGCAGCAAAAAATATTTGCTAGTAAATAAACTGTTTGGAGGTACGCACGTGCGTAAATTAAATTTAAAAACAAAACTGCAAGTGCTTATACCATTTCAAACGGCCCTTCATTTTGTAAATAAATAAATTAAAACCCTAATTCAATTAAATAGATAATAAGTTTGAGCCTAATTATAGCTTTTTGCCATAAACTATTGCTTTGCTTATATTAACCCCTAGTTCCTATTCATACAAGGTAAAAATAATGATAGAAATAATAAATGCAATAACAAATCAAATACAAAATGATATTCAAAATATCGAAATCGTCAAGGCGGCAATTTATGCCAGTATATTGGGTAGCTTTATCTATGTCATTCGTTCGATTCCTAATAAGATTTTAAGCGTTTTACGTCGATTTACTGTTACTACTGTGGTTGTAAACAACAATGACCCTGCCTATATTTGGCTCCAAAAATGGATTAATACCCAAAACTTTGGTAAGCATGCTCGTAAATTGGTAATTAGCACCAATAACTACCAAGAGCACGATACCAATGACTATCAGCAAGATAGTTGGGATGAAAAAGCTAAGGATTCAATCTCTTTTAAACCTGATTCAGGTAGTTATATGACTTTTTATAAAAGATTTCCAATTATGCTTGACTTTAGCCGTGAGCGAATAAAAGAGCGTAATATGTTTTCTGAGAGTATTAGAATTACTACGTTATTTAGAAAGAAGCTCTTATTAAATCTAGTAGAAGATGCTGCCAGAGTTGCTCAAGAGAGTGAAAAGAAAAGCATTAATCTATATTCAGCTAGTCACAACTATTGGCAAAATGTTGGTGAACGAGCTTTTAGAAATATGCCAAGTCTAGTTTATGCGGATAGTGTTGGTGATGAGCTTTTAGCAGATGCGCAAAAGTTTTTAGATGAAAAGTCTTGGTATCAAGAAATGGGCATTCCTTGGCGTAGAGGTTATTTGCTTTATGGCCCTCCTGGAAATGGTAAAACTTCTTTAGCTTTTGCACTAGCCAGCGAGCTTAAAATGGATATTTATATCTTGAGCTTAGCAGGTTCAAATATGAATGCTGACTCGATGCTTAGTTTGTTTAACAATATTCCTAAGAATAGTATTTTACTAATTGAAGAAGTTGATGAAGCTTTTGAAAAGACTAAGGCTAAAGCTAAAAAATCTGTGAGCCACACAGCTTTGCTAAATGCTTTAGATGGAGTTGCCTCGCGTGAGGGTCGGATTACCATAATGACTACTAACTACAAAGAGAAAATCTCTAAAGCTTTAATTCGCCCAGGGCGAGCTGATATGCATGTTTATATTGGCAATGCAAACTTAGAGCAAGTAGAGGGAATGTTTTTGCGTTTTTATGGGGATAGGCTCGAGTCTGCCCAAAAATTCACTCAAGAAATCGCCAACTTGCAACGTGAAATATCTATGGCGGAGTTACAAAACCATTTACTATCTTATCGAGGAGATATATTGCAAACTATCTCTCAGGTAAAGTATGATTTTAAGCCTAAACCTAAAAAAGTGGCAGCCTAAAAAATGTTTTTAAATTATATAATGGCTGCCATCATTAGGGATACTAATAGGCCCATCATAAGCGGTTCTGGCTTCGGTGAGCATATTAGTAATATTAGCAAAGCGGGCAATATGTATCATAGCCAAAGATTTGACTTTAGCTCGCTTTGCCATTTTTGCTGCTTCTAAAGCTGATGGGTGCATTAAACCTGCCAAACGCTCCTTGCTGACGTCATTAGTAGCACAAAGTGCATCACAAACAAAAAGATCAGCATTGTTAGCACAATCAATAATCTCATTACTCACAACACTGTCAGCACTAAAGGCAAATATCTTGCCATCATGCTCTATGCGTATTGCCACAGTTGCTACGCGGTGATTTGCCTTATAGAAGCTAACTTTGTAGCCTGCTATATTTACTGTTTCGGAGTAATTTATCAGTTTGTATTGTGGGGCTACATCTAATACAGAACTTACATTTGGATATGTTAATTCAAATAATTGCTTAGCAGCTTGCATAGTGTCTTCTAAACCATAAAAATTTGGGCTTAATGAATCAAGAGCCATGGCCATAATTCCTGCCATATGGTCGCCATGTCTGTGGCTTAAAATCACATGCTTTATATCTGCTAATTTTTCTCCGATACTATCTAAGCGTCTATAAAGCTCAAAGCCACCACAGCTATCAATAAGCAGTGTTTCGGCATTTTTGGCTTTTATTAGTATTCCTAAAGTTGCTCTTGTTGCTGATAGTGGGGCACCTGTGCCCAAAAAACTTATTTGCATAAGTTTTTATATCATAATTTTATAAAAAAGAGTATCATTTTAACCATGAATAAATATAGATTTTGGCAGGCACCTTTTTTTGCATTGTTCTCTAAAGATTTTTATCGTTCGGTTGGCAAAGATTGGAAAGGTATTGCATTAGTCTACTTGCTCTTTTTATTAGCTATTACTTGGATACCAACAGTTTTAAAAATAAATGAAAAAATTACTAAGTTTGAGAACGAGTTTTTGGTTGATATTGTAAACAAAATGCCTGAGTTGGAAATAAATGACGGCAAACTGATAACCGGCGTAAGCATGCCTTATTATATGGATTTTGATGAAGATGACCCTTTTATAGTTATTGATACCAATGCCAGTATAAGTGATTATGATAAATATGACCGGCCTATCTTAATTACTAAAAATGAAATTATTGTTCAAAAAAACCGTAATGAAACTAGAATAATCAATTTTGACCAAATACCAGATATATACTTAGATGGAGTTGCAGTTGATAATTTTAGTAAAGAAGTCCTTTCTATTGCTAAATTGCTGATTTACCCGATACTGGTCTTAAATTCCTTCTCGGCACGTATATTTCAGGCTTTGTTTTTAGCTATAGTTGGTTTAATATTTGCCAGTTCATTAAATACAGAAATTGGCTATGGTACTTTAGTGCGGCTATCTGTAGTGGCAATGACTGGAATAATTATTTTAAGAACTGTGGTTTTTTATCTTGCTATAAATATTCCATACTTTTGGTTTTTTGGGATCGCTATGACGTTAGTTTATTTATTTATTGCTATTAATGCCTACGAAGAAGAAGATTTAGAGCGAGAATTATCAGATTTAGAAGCTGATCCATATTAATGCTGTTTTTGCAAATTATGAGTTTGTGTAAAAATGATTTCTATCTGCAGAAAATTACTTCGTCAAATTACTTCGTCAAATTATTTTGTCAAAAGCAATTCGCTTGCCTTAGCCTCGGTAAGGAATCGGGGCTTTAGCCCCAACAAACCTATCCATTAGCATCTCTTTTGTTTAAATAATGGCAAAGTCAATGAATTAGTTCTAAAGACTTTTCAGTTTGTTTCTTGTGTTCATATTTTAGACTTTCGTAGTTTATGATTTTTTGCCGGCAATTTGATATTGATAAAAATCTAAAACATTTTTGAGTCTATAAGCAGGTTGAAAAAAATAACTCAGCTATATCAGAGCTAAGCAAATTTTATAAAAAAGCCAGAGAATTTAATTCTCTGGCTTTTACCTTGGCGCGCCCGAGAGGATTCGAACCCCTGACCTTCTGATCCGTAGTCAGACACTCTATCCAGCTGAGCTACGGGCGCATGTTTGCTAACAATTATTATAACAAATTTTGGCGGAGAGGGAGGGATTTGAACCCTCGATGGAACTTTTGGCCCCATACTCCCTTAGCAGGGGAGCGCCTTCAGCCGCTCGGCCACCTCTCCAAAAAAAATTTGGCGGAGGGTGAGGGATTCGAACCCCCGGTGGTGTGACCCACAACAGTTTTCAAGACTGCCGCATTAAACCAGACTCTGCCAACCCTCCAGTCAGCTTAGAGAGTATACTAGCTAAGGGCGGGTTCTGTCAATGACTTAGTATATGTTGGAGAAATAAAGAGATGCTTTTGAATTAGAAGGATTTAGATAAAAAGATAATTTGTAATTAAATCTAATTATCTTTTTTATGAATTGGGAACTTACTAGGGTCTTGGTCAGCGGCCCAACGTATTTGTCTAAAAAAGCCATAAATCCCTATTAATTCTTTTTTACTTAAGCCAGCACGGTCATAAATTCGTCTGTACATGTGCTCGGTTAGCCTTGCTCGCTCATCATCAGTGTAGCCAATATAGTACATGCTTTCCATGAAGTGAGCATAGAAATGCTCGAGCTCATCGCGTGTAGCTAATTCTAAGTCCTGTTCGATTGACCCCTCATCAACTTGGCTAGTAAAAAACTCATAAGAAATTAAATTAACAGCTTGTGCTAAATTAAGTGAAGAAAACTCAGAGGTAGGTATTTTTATAAAAGCTTGCGCCCTATCTAAGTCAGAATTTTTTAACCCAGAGCTCTCAGGTCCAAACATAATTGCAATATCTTCTCGCCTAAACTTTTTCGCGGCCTCACGAGGGCTATAAATATCATAAGCATCAGATGTGCGTAAGCGGGCAGTTGTTGCTAATACTATCTTTATATCTTTTACAGCTTCCTCAAAGCTATCAACTTTTCTTGCCCCTAAAAGCACATCTTTGGCATGGGTGGCAAAATCATAGGCTTGCTGGTTTAGCTTCTTTTTGGGGCGTAGTAGCACTAAATCACTGAGCCCAAAATTTTTCATTACTCGGGCAGCGCTACCAATATTACCTGGTTCTTGGCTTTCTACTAAAATAATACGCATAACTAAAAAAATACCCAAAGCATAACTTTGGGCAAACATAAGTTTATTTGTTCTTAACTTGCAGCTTTTTCAAGTGTGGCAATGCGTTTATGCAAGCGAGACTTTTTGCGGGCAGCAGTTTTCTTATGAAGAGTAGAGCCTTTTGATGCTCTATCAATTAGCTTAATAGTAACATTTTGAAATTTTCTTGCAGCTTCAAAGTCGCCAGCTTCAGCAGCGATTAAGGTCTTTTTGGTAAAAGTTTTGATAACTGTTTTCTTTGCACGGTTTGCAAATCGTCTTTTTCTTGATTGACGAAGATATTTTAAAGGTGCGGCATGTCTTTCCATCTAATAATTCTCCTTATGCCTATAACAGGCTAACTTAGAAATGTTAGCATAAATAAAGCTGTTCCTGCAACGTATTTCTTATCAAAAGACTTTTTAAGCTATTTTTAGTAGTTTAGAATTAGATTTCAAAGGCTTTAAAAACTACTATAATTTATCAAAACTCAGCTAAGAAGTGCTTTAAATTCTGGCTATTATTTGTGAAATCTTTTAACAAGCCAAAGCTTAAAAATGCAATTTACCATTCTAACTAACATGCTAATTAGTTTTTGCAACTTAAGATTTGAAGTATATTATGAAAAAAGAAAAAGAAACTAAAAAACTAACATTCCAAGAAAAACTCATCAAAGAAATAAGAGGCTATGCCGAGGCAATTGTAATTGCCCTTGTTATAACTACCTTTATTTTTACAACCGTAGGCGTAGCTGGTAGCTCTATGGACCCCACATTTTATGGTGGTGGTTCGGGGAGCATTGTTGATTCTTTATTAACAGGTGACCGTTTATTTGTTGCTAAGTATGAAACATGGCTAAAGCGAGCTAATCTATTGGCTGGCTATCAGAGGGGACAAATCGTAATTTTTAGAGAAAAAGCCGATTCCCCTTGTCGTCGGGGTAGGCGTGTATTTTTGGTAAAGCGTTTGATTGGGGTTCCGGGCGATGAAGTTTTGGTAGAAAATGCCAAAGTTTATATTAATGGCAGTGAACTAGACCAAGGCTTTATAACTGATAATGGCGGTAGATTAGGTGGGCGAGATACTAATGGCACTATTATTGTGCCAGAGGGCGAATATTTTGTACTAGGTGACAATCGTGCTCATAGCTGCGATTCTCGTTTTTTTGGCACAATCCCATTTATGAGTATTGCTGGTAAAGCCGGAGCAGTTATTTGGCCACCAATGCGAAAAGGAAAGTCTAATTGGCATGTTGTAAAAATACCAGCATCGTTTAAAGATATTCCTGATACTCCATAGTCTCTATTTGCTAAATTAATACATCTATTTAATACATCTATTAGCTTTGATTTTGTCCCAAACATTTGGCCTGCTTCAGTGTTATAATTAAGCCTGAAAGGGTGTTTTTACATCTTGGCTATTGGGTCAAAGGTTTTAGCTAGATGTTTTGATGTAAAAGCATGGTTTAGCTATGGTTAAAGCAATATCTAAAGGAAAATTAGAGGACTTAGGCGCTGAGCTTTTAAAGATAATTGAGGGTGAAGTTTATTTTGACGATAAGCACCGTAGTTTATATGCTACAGACTCGAGCCCATACCAAATAAAACCCTACGGAGTTGTAGTTCCTAAAAATAATGAAGACGTTAGAAAAGTTCTTGAATTAGCTAATAAACATCAAATACCAATATTAGCTCGAGGCGGTGGCACTAGCCTAGCAGGCCAGGCAGTTGCAGAGGCAATTGTTCTGGACTTCTCTAAGTTTTTTACCAAGATTTTAGAATTTAATGCCAGCGAGCAATGGGTCAAAGTGCAAGCTGGGGTAGTGCGTGACCAACTAAATAAATATCTTTCGCCCTACAACTTGCAGTTTACTCCTGATGTTGCTACTACAAGCCGTGCAAATATTGCTGGCATGGTTGCTAATAATTCGGCTGGTACCCGCTCAATAAAATATGGCAAATCAGTAGACCAAGTCATAGCTATGACTGTGATGCTATCTGATGGCAGCATTGTTGAGCTAAAAGAACTCTCAGAAAGTGAACTCTCAGCCAAAATCTTAGAGCCATCATTAGATGCTAAGATACACAAAACAGTCAAAGAAATAATAGACACTGATGCTGATGAGATTGAAAAACGCTTTCCTAAGGTTATGCGCCGTGTTGGTGGCTATAATTTAGATGAATTTATAAATGGCAAGCCATTTAATTTGGCCAAGCTGGTTTCTGGTTCTGAAGGAACACTTGCCATTATTTTAGATATAAGCCTAAAGCTATTTGCTGTAGCTAGTTTTAAAATGATAACAATGCTGCACTTTAAGAGCCTAAAAGATGCCCTTGTGAGTGTGCAATATATCAATGAGCACAAGCCCTCGGCAGTAGAGATAATGGACGATGTACTCTTTGATTTGGCCAAGCAAAACCCTAATTTGCAAGAGCTACTTTGGTGGCTCGAGGGTAGCCCGCCCGCAGTACTACTAGTAGAATTTGATGGTGAAACTGAAGAGGAGATGTTAGCGGCTTTTGAGAGTTTGAAAGAAGATAAAAGAGTAAATAGTTATCATAGTAGTTTGGCTTTTAAAGCCGAAGAGCAAGAGAGTATTTTAGAATTTCGTCGCCGTGGTTTAGGTATTTATGCCACGATTAAAGGTGATGAGAAACCAACCCCATTTATAGAAGACCCAGCCATTGACCCCAAGTATTTGGCTGACTATACTTTGGAGGTTTTGGAGCTTTGTAAGAGCATGGATGTTGATGTGGTTTTTTATGGACATGCTTCGGTTGGAGTAATCCACACCAGACCGCTATTAAATTTAAAAAGCCCTGAGGGTTTAGAGAAATATGCCAAAATCAGCCAAGCTACTTTTGAATTAGTGCAAAAATATGGTGGCTCATGGAGTGGTGAGCACGGTGATGGTTTGATTCGTTCTTATCAAAATAAAAATCTCTTTGGTGAAAAGCTCTATGATGATTTCTTAAAGCTAAAGTCAGCTTTTGACCCCAATAATCTTTTTAATCCTGGCAAAATTGTCAATGCCCCTGCCATGACTGAGAGCTTGCGCTATGGCGTAGATTATAAAACTATGGATATAAAAACCCATTTTGACTTTAGTAAAGAAGAAGGTTTTGCCGCAGCAATAGAGATGTGCAGTGGGGTAGGAGCATGTCGCAAAACCGATGCAGGCACAATGTGCCCTAGTTTTATGGCCACTCGGGACGAAGAGCATTCTACTCGGGGGCGAGCCAATATTTTGCGTGAAGCAATAAGTGGTAATTTGCCCGGAGGCTTAGCATCACAAGAGGTTTATGAGGCGATGGAGCTTTGCCTAGAGTGCAAGGCTTGCAAGGCCGAATGCCCAAGCCAAGTTGATATGGCTAAAATCAAGTACGAATTTTTGCAGCAATATTATGACGAACACGGTACACCCATAGTTGCTAAGATTTTTGGCTATGTCTACAAAACGGCTCCTTTTGGGCGTTTTATGGCACCAATTGCTAATTTGATTTTACCAACTAAGCCGTTTAGGTGGCTATTGCAAGCCTTATTTAAGGTGGATAGCCGCAGAATGATGCCGCTTTATGCTAATAAGACTTTTAAGCAATGGATTAAAGCCAACAAGGCTAAATTATTAGAGCAGATAAAAGAAAATGATGCCAAAACTGTGGCTTTATATGTTGACACTTGGACTATGTACCATGTGCCACATTTGGGCGAAGCTGCTATTAAGGTTTTAGAAGCATTTGATTACAAGGTAGAGATTATTCCTTATAGCTGTTGTGGGCGCACGCTTATTTCTAAGGGTTTAATAAAAGATGCCAAAAAACAAGCTAGTTCAACTAGAGATTTATTGCATGAGTACTGGTCTCGGGGGATTAATGTGGTTGGGCTCGAGCCTAGTTGCGTAGCCAGCTTTCAAGACGATTACTTAGACCTGATTCCAAGTAAAAAAACAGTTGAGGTTTCTAAAAACGTGCTGATGATAGAGCAATTTTTAGCCAAAGAATGGACTGCTGGTAATATTGACCCGAGCAAGGTATTTGATAAGAATAGAGGAGAGGTACTACTACATGGTCACTGTCAGCAAAAAGCAGTAATGGGTACTGGGGCTTCTCAGGCTGTGCTCGAGTGGGTTTCACCGAAGGTTGATAACTTAGATGCTGGTTGCTGCGGTATGGCGGGTTCTTTTGGCTATAGTTACTATGATGTCTCTATGAAAATTGGCGAAGATAGATTGTTCCCAGCGGTGCGTGAGCACAATGGTGAAGTAGCTGCTTTGGGATTTAGTTGCAGACATCAAATAAAAGATGGCACCAAAAAACAGTCTAAACATCTTATCGAGATATTAGCAGATGCTCTAAAAACAGAATTTAAATAATTTCTTTGGCTTCAAAATATTGTAGGCTTTTAATATTTTTAAAGTCCCGAAAGGCAAAAATTGCAAAAAGTACTAAGCTGGGCCGAACAAACTATTGGCAAAATTACAAACACAAGTGATAATTCTTGGCCATTAATTGGCTATACTCAAGTTCACCGCTTAAAAACTGCTAGTGGTGACTACTTTTTAAAGAAACATAGCCTAAGAGGTAAATACTTGCAAGAAAAAAGGGCTTATCAAGATTGGGCCATTAATCTAAAAAATACGCCAGATTTACTAGCTTTTGCTGATGATGATATGTTTTTGTTGATGAGTGCTGTTCGGGGTGAGTTAGTAGAGAGTAATAATTTTAGTAAAAAGGAACTGCATGAAATATACAATCAGGCAGGCACTCTATTAAAAGACTTTCATAATATTAGAATAATAGATAACGATAAACTCTCAATTCAGCAAGCTTATAAAAAGAGACTAAAAGCATGGTTGCCAAGGGCAAAGCCTATGCTAGCTCAAAAGGATATTGATTGGGTAGAGGCTCGAGCCTTAGAGATTTTGCCCAATTTAGAAAACTTTAAACGCGTGCCTTGCCATCGAGATTTTACAGCTAGAAATTGGCTTTATGATGGCAATAAGCTATCTCTGATAGATTTTGAGCACAGCCGCCCAGATTTTTTCTTAGCTGATTTAGAGCGTTTGTGGGGTTCGGTATTTATGATTGATAGTGATATAAAAGAATCTTTTTTTGCGGGCTATGGTAATTTGAGCAGTGATGATATTGAAATATTAAAGCGTAGCACGGCAGTTTGGGCGCTAAATACAATTTCTTGGGCAAATGAGCACAATGACAAAGTTTTTGAAGAACATGGTCGTGAGGTTTTACAACGCTTGCAAGCTACTAGTTAGAATATAGCTATGAATAGACAATATGAAATTAGGCTCCCGGCTATGCCCCGAGGTTTTCATCTGATAACTAGAGAAATATTGGCGGCAATTGATATTAGTGATTATAAAACGGCATTGTTACATCTATTTATTCAGCATACTTCCGCTAGTCTAACTATCAACGAAAATGCTTCGGCAGATGTGCGCCGAGATTTTGAACAGTATTTTTTACAAGCTGTGCCAGACTCCACGTCTTATTTTGAGCACAGATATGAAGGTTTAGATGATATGCCATCGCATATCAAAGCTTCAGTTTTGGGTAACTCACTTACTATTCCTATTACAGATGGACATTTGAACCTTGGTACTTGGCAGGGCATATATTTGGGTGAACATAGAATCAAGGCTAAAAGCCGTAAAATAATAGCAATAATTCTGAGGTAAAATCTTTGGTATTTTTTGAAATACCCAATTTCTAAGGAGCAGTTATGCTTAAAAATAGATTTTTGCATTTTTTTATCTCTTACTAGTATTAGTGATTGTTTTGGGCTCTTGCGCTAATGACAAAGTAATTCTAGATAGAAAATATACCGTCAGTTATAAATCTTTAGCCAATGTTGAGGCTAATTTATTAAGTTTAGATATTTATCCAATTAATTCTAAAAATAGAACTCCAGTTATTATTTGGGTGCATGGCGGTGCTTGGTCGGGCGGTGACAAAAATAATAATATTGCCAATAAAATAAGGCTATTTCATTCTTTGGGCTATACTTTAGTTAGTGTTAATTATCGTTTATCTAGTGCTACGCCGGCCGGAAAGAAAGTTCAACATCCTAATCATATCAATGATCTTGCAGATGCTGTTAGTTGGGTTTATAAGAATATTGAGCAATATAATGCTGATAAAAGCAAAATGCTAATCATGGGGCATTCGGCGGGGGCACAATTAGTTGCTTTGTTAGCTAGCGATGCTAGTTATTTGGCTCAGAGAGGTTTATCTCCTACGATTTTTAAAGGGGTTGGGGCATATGATTTTACTAAACTATTAGAAATTGGTGATTCTGAGGTGGCAAAAAATTATCAGAGAGTTTTTGGAAATTCCAAGACTGTACAGACTTCAGCAATTAGCTATATTAAAAATAACAAAAGCTTAGCCCAATTTTGGCTATTTGCAGAGCGAGGTAGTAAGGATAGAAAAAATATTTTAGCTAATATTATTGAACTACTATTGGCAGAAGGTGTAAGTGTAAGCAAAATAGATGCAAATGGCCTTAGCCATGCTGAAGCTAACCGTAATATTGGTGCTTTAAACGAAAAATTAATGACAAATGCTGTTGTGGAATTTTTGGAAACAGCATTTAAATAGCGAATTGTTAATTTGGTCTTGGCGTAGCTAATAAATTTATGCTAAGCTCTATAGGTTAATTTGTGAGGTTTTTATTTATGGCTAAAGTATGTGGAATATGTGGAAAAGGACCAATAGTTCGAAATCAACTAGTGCAAACTGGTAAAGCAAAAAGAAAAGGCGGCGTAGGTCGCAGAACTACTGGTATTACTAAAACTTGGAAGTATCCAAACTTGCAAAAAGTAAAAGTATGGCGTAATGGCAATGCCAAAGCGATGCGTGTCTGCACATCTTGTATCCGTGCTGGAAAGACAATGCTTGCTTAACTAGTTTAGTAGTAATTATTTGTTAAAAACGCTTGGGGTTTAAACCCTAGGCGTTTTTGTTTTTGGATTCAAAGATTTCTTTTAACTCGCCTCAATTTACTTTTTTGCTTTTTAAAAACTTAAGTTTTGGCTAAGCTTTTAAAATACTCAAAGCCATTGTTCTACGTTGTTGCGGTTTGCATTAATTTAATAATTTTGGGTTAATATTATAAATAATGAGATTAGGAAGAATTCCACCAGGTTGGTACTTACTGTTTTTAATAAGTCTTTATGCAATTGTTGTAACTTTTTTATGGCGAAGCAATCTTGTAAACAATACTGGATTAATGGCTGATAGCCCTGCCTCAGCCATTATTTTACCTGTGGATAAGCTCGAGCCTAAACAAGGTATGTGGTTTCCTATCCCAGGAGTTCATTTACCAGAGCGAGATTATTATTTGCCGGGTTCACTTCGTAATTACCGTAGTGGTGTAAATCAAGGCTTTGATTTTTATGCTGATACTGCTGGTATTCCTATTGTTTTTGGTACTCCTGTAATAGCCTCTCAAGATGCTGTAGTCATAAGAGTAGACCACAATTTTCAAGAAGCTTCAGAAGAAGATTGGCTTACTTTAATGAACGAAGTCTCAAAACGAGAAGCAAGTGAACAAGAATTAAATATCCTAAGAGGTCGGCAAATTTGGCTTAGAACAAAAGATGGCAGAATATTGCGCTATGCCCATCTTTCAAAAATAGATGAAGATATTCAGCTAGAAAGCGAAGTTTATCAAGGCCAAGTAATAGCCTATGTTGGTAATTCTGGCACTGATGATGGCGTAAAAGCTACTACTCGGGGGGCAAGGTTACATTTTGAAATTTGGGAGCCGAGCGGTTCGTTTTTTGGCCAAGGTTATGCTCTAGATGAGATTAGAGCAATGGCTTCCGCACTTTTTGTAGGACCATAAATTATGCCTAATAGCCCCAATGCATTTGAAATAGTTTGGCGTAAAAGTGTTTGGCTGCGTGCTTTTGTTTATACCGTTTTGATAATTACTATTGTTGTGATTTTGGTACAAAATTGGTCAGGCTATGCATTTGCTTTGCAAGTAGGTTTAATTGGCTTCACTTTGGCATATATATTAAACCCAGTTGTTAAGCTCATGGCCAAAATCAAAATACCAAGACCAATTGCTGTTATTATCATCTATCTTATTCTTATTAACTTTTTGTTGCTCAGCTCGTTTTTGATTAGCCAAGTTGTAGTTGAACTAGGTAGCTTCATTTCTTTATTACCAGAAGCCCTAAAAAATATTGCAACTATAGGTAAAAATATGCCTCAGCAATTGATTGATTTACAGACTAATCTTATGACTAAGTTTCCAATATTAAATTCAACTGCTAATAATCAAGAAATCACTGTAAAGCTGCAAGAGCAAATCACTTTATTTGCTTCTAATATTATTACGGCAATTAATACTCAGCTGAACAATATTTTACGAAATGGTCCTAACTTAGTATTTTCGGGTGCTAGTAGTATTATTTCTACTACCTTGCAAGGTTTACTGATAGTTATTGCCAGTGCCTATTTTTTATATGATTACCCCAAATTTATTGCCAATGCCAAACGTATTACGCCTGTTCGCTGGCGAGGTTTATTTGAAGATGTTAGCTTAAAACTAGATAAAGCGGTAGGTGGCTATTTTCGGGGGCAGCTCTTAATATCATTTGCTTTAGGTGTTTTTATTTATATTGGTCTTAGTATAATTGGTATTCCTCTTGCTTTGGCAATAAGCTTTTTGGCAGCAATTTTTAATTTAGTGCCGTATTTGGGGCCTATAATAGGGGTTACTCCTGCAATACTGTTAGGCTTTACTATTAGCCCACTAAAAGCATTGCTTGCAGTAGTTGTATTTATTATTGCTAATCAGATAGAAGGAAACATATTAGGTCCATATATTTTATCAAAAAGCACTAATTTACACCCTGTTACTGTGCTTTTATCAATTTTGGCAGGGGCAGGTATTTTTGGTTTAGTAGGAGCACTATTTGCTGTACCTTTTGTTGCCTTTTTAAAATTGCTAATTGATGATTATTTGCTAAAAACAAAGGCTTATAATGAATTTAAAGAAAAGAAGACTGCAAACATAAGTGAAATAGAAGCTGGAGTTTCAAATAATGAAGGCTAGAAGTGAATTATTTTAAGTTAGGTTTATAGTGAAAAAAGTTAGGCTGTAGTTGTGGCAAAAGCTAAGAAAAAATCAAGAAAAAAAGCCAAGAAAAATAACTATGATATTCAAGGTATTGGCTTAGTATTGCTATCTTTTGGTATTTTGTTAGCAGCTATTGTTTCACCATTTTCTATTGGTGGTTTAGGGCAAACAATCAAAATAATAATTTTGCAACATACTGGCCTTATTGCTTATTTGTTGCCAGCTCCCTTGTTAATATTGGGTTTGGTATTTTTCTTAGGGCATAGCCCGAAGAGGTGGTTTCAACTATTGTTGGGATATTTGCTATTTATGGCTGGGGTTTGGCTTGTTTTGGCTTTGTTTAGCCCCTTTTATAGTGGTGTTTATGGAATATATATGCGGTTTAAAATCGGCTTGTTGGCATATTTCTTATTATTTCCAGCTTTTTTGTTATTGACAGTTGCTTTTGATATATTTTTAAATTATCAACTAGGAACTATTAGCCAGAAGATATTACAAGCTATTGTGAATGTTTTAAATAAAATTTGGCAAGGCTTTTGGTCATTTCGAAACCGAATGAAAGAAAAGGCTGAATTTTCTGCAGATGCTGTTCTTGCTAGAAGAGAACTAAAGAATCTAAGTGAAGAATTGGACGCGCTACAAATGCTTTTTCCTAGCAATATAGAAGTTAAAGCTTGGCAAAAAGATATTGAAAAATCAGTTGAGAATTTACGACCTGCTAGTATAGAAACTTTAGGCGAAGCTGAGCTTAATATAAAGTCTTGGAAAAAGGCAGTTAAAGAATTTGCTAAAGGACGTTCAGAAGAATTAAAATACCAGTTTGGCAATGAGGGGATTGATAACTTTTCTCAGGCGGTTAAAGAGACTGGGCTCGAGCTTAAAGCAGTAAATGAGCCAGCCAAGTTATTGCAATCTGGAAAATCTATTATGAGAATTCGTGAAGAGCTATTAATTGAACTAAATAGATTAAATGATAAATATGGCTTATTAACAAGGCAACGTGATAAAAGCTCAATGAAGCTCAAAAAAATGACGGCTAAAGAACTAGTAAAAGCTGTTGATAATCATAATCAAAGGCTAATTGATTTTGAAAATTTAGCAATTAAATTAGACGGTCTAAGGCAAAATGTTTGGGCCGTTCTACCTTGGTCAGAATTTTTGGATAAATTTGAACGCTTGAGCAAAGAATTCCCAGTTGAAGCATTTAAAGAACTTGATGGACGGCTAAATAAAGAGATTAATGAAAAAAATAGGGCAGTGCTGTTTGATTTGGAACAGTGGCAAAAAACTTTGGATAATACCGAAATTGAAGTTAGAGAAGCTAAAAATACAGAACTTCCTCTTGTTGATTGGGATAACGATGAGATAGACGACTCCTGGAATGAAAATCCAAATACTAATGAACTCCAAACAGCTGCTGAACCCCAAGAGCTTAGTGAAGATTTGCCTACGGTTGAGCCTGTTCTAGAAGATGAACTTGTACATGATATAAAAACTTCAAACCCAAAATATGGTGCTATTGATATTCAGGTACCATCTTATGAGCTATTAGATAAAGCGGAAGTGACTTCTCAGGATCCAAATGAACTAGCTTTAGAATTGCAAGAAAGAGTAAAAAAGATAGATGAAACCTTAGCTGATTTTAAATTGCACGGTCGAGTAGTGGCTTCAATTAGAGGGCCAAGTGTCACTCGTTTTGAGGTAGAGCCAGCAGCTGGTGAAAAGATTTCTCGCTTTGCTAATTTGGCTGATGATTTAGCTCTGCGAATGAAGGTTGGTAGATTGCGGATAGAAGCACCAATTATGGGCAAAAGTGTAATTGGTTTAGAAGTTCCTAACGCCAATAGGGATTTGGTGCAGTTTAGGGCAGCGGTAGAAGCTAAAGAATTTAAGTTTAGTAGTAATAGATTGCCTATTGTCATAGGTAAAACCATTGATGATGAAATGCTTATCGGAGATTTAGCCGCTATGCCTCATTTGCTAATAGCAGGTTCAACTGGTTCTGGTAAATCTGTGGCGGTTAATACTTTGATATCTTCTTTGCTTTATGGCTTTTTACCCACAGAATTGCGTTTTTTAATGATTGACCCCAAAATGGTCGAACTGACTCCTTTTGACGGCATTCCTCATTTGTTGAGACCTGTTGTTACTAATCCAAATGATGCAGCTAGTATATTGCTAGGGGCAGTTGCTCATATGGAAAGACGTTATCAAATGATGCGTAAAATTGGTGCAAAAAATTTAGATCAATATAATGAAAAAGCCAGAAACTTAGATATGCCAGAGTTGCCATATATTGTTATAGTAATTGACGAACTTGCTGACTTAATGATTACTAGCCCTAAAGAGGTTGAGAGTGCCATTATGCGTTTGGCTCAGATGGCTAGGGCTACTGGTATGCACTTGGTCTTGGCAACTCAGCGACCTAGTGTGGATATTTTGACTAGCTTAATCAAAGTAAATGTGCCTGCTCGGATGGCATTTGCTGTGGCTTCTAGCTTTGACTCCCGTACTATTTTAGGAGCTGTAGGAGCAGAGCGCTTAATTGGTAATGGCGATATGCTATTTTATCAGCCTGGCTTAGCCAAAGCAATTAGGGTGCAAGGCCCATATATCAGTGAAGATGAGATACCAAAAGTCTGTGACTTTTTGCGTAGGCAGTATTATGAAGATGAATTTATTGAAGCTTATGGCAGTGATTTTGATCCGCCAGCAATGCATGAGTCATCTGCAACAGGTTTTGTGGACTTAGCTGACCCCAAATTGCGTGATGCTGCCGAAATGGTAGTACGTGAGGGGCAAGCTAGTGTGTCTAGGTTTCAAAGACGGCTTAGTGTTGGGCATGCTCGAGCCGGTAAGCTTATGGACAGCTTAGAAGACTTGGGCATAGTTGGTCCTCATGTTGGTAGTAAATCTCGCGAAGTACTAGCATTAGCAGATGATTTAGATGAGATTTTTTCACTGGCTGAGTGATAATATTTACAAATTATAGTACAAATAATAATTATGTAAGAGTAGCTGTGCTAAATTTTCTTATACTAACAGATGGGAGCTTTGCTAGCAGCTATGACCAAAGTACTTGAGCTAAAAGAAAAAAACAAAAGAGAAAATCATGAAGACTTTGGTTCTGGTTTTTATAAAGAATTATTTGACCTAAAAAATTCTTTAAAGAAAGTTGAACTTGTAGAAAATTTAGATTTAATCTTAGAAAACCTTGTAAATATTTTTCCAGAAATTGATAATGCTGTTATTTTAGAACAAAAGAATAGCAAATATAAAATAATAACTTCCCTAGGTTATGATGTATCAGATTTAAAAACAAAAGAATTCTTAATAAGTGATATTTATCCTCAAGAAATAAATCGAAGCTTAGAAATTATTGTCTGTCCAGCTAAAGAACAATATTTTGATTCAAAACTATTTCAATATTTAAACAAACCGAATATTGCTAAGTCAAGAATAGTTATGAAAGTAAAAGGCCCTTATTCAGATTTAATTATCGTAGCAGAGACGTTGTATTTAGATTTCTTAGAAAATAGAAACCAGCTATTGCTTGATTTTAAGCATGAACTTGAATTCTTGCTTGAGAAACAAGCTTTGTTGACATATCGTAAAAAGAAAGCTGGGTCTTTAGTACTAATATCTGAAATTAAAAAGCTTTGTAAAGATACAGTGGGTTTAAAGCAATTATTAATTCACACTACTAATAGACTTGTTGATTTATTTCCCAAGCTAAAGATAAATGTCTATTGGTATAATAAAGAAAGCTTTGAATTGACCAACAATTTAGGTTTTGAGGATATCCCGGAGAAGGTTCTGGTCAATAGAAATGTCTCTATTGATATTATGGAAAAAGACTTTAGAGAGCAAACTTTGTTCGCGTCTGAGTCTTTGAGATTGTGGTCAGTAGTATTTGAATCTGTTGGTCAATCTTTGGCAATAGTTAATATTGTTTTAGATAAAACTGCCTCATATCAATTAGAGCAGGATTTTATAGGGACAACTTTAGAGCAATTAAAAATTACCATTGAACATTTTCTGTTTTATCAAAATATGCTCGATTTAGAGCATAGGAATATATTTATTTCAGAAAATATGCAAGGAGTAGTGAGCCTTTGTGATTTAGATGGAAAAATTAGATATATTTCACCCTCTATTTTAAAAACAGCTGGCTATGATCCGCTTAATATAGTAAATAGCTCGGTTTATCAACATATTCATACTGATGATGTTGAAGCATTTCAAGATGCAATGGCTCGAGCCATTGCCGATTTACCAGCTAGAGTTGTGCATCGTAGCCATTTAGCTAGTGGTGAATATATTTGGGTAGAGAGTCTTATAAAACTAACGCTTGATACTAGAAAAAATGCCGAATACTTGCTTGTGACTACCAATTTTAGTAAAGGAACCAAAGAAGTTAAAGAGCACTTGGAATATATGGGTATTCATGATTTTTTAACCGGCCTGCCTAATAGAGAACAGTTGCTAAAGACTCTGGCAGTAGCTACAGAAGCCAAGCTTCAAGATCCAAAAAAAATATTTGCCTTGATTTTAGTAAATTTAGATCGTTTTAAAAACATTAATGACAGTATGGGGCATAAAGTTGGCGATGAATTATTACGAAGGGTTTCTAAACGTTTAGAAGCTTGTGTCTATTCTAGTGATTTGGTATCTCGTATTGGTGGCGATGAATTTGCAATTCTATTAGATGATTTACCTAATAATGCCGAAGCAAAAAGTGTGATTGAACGAATTCAAAAAGAATTTAGCCGCTCATTTTTTATAAATGATAATGAAATCTATGTCAGTTTGAGTATGGGGCTAGCTTTTATTAATGATTTAAAATTAAAATCTACCGAGAATTTGCGAAATGCCGACTTAGCTCTAAGAGGAGCTAGAAAACTAGAAGAAGGTTATAGGGTTTTTAATAATTCTATGTTAAACAACTATAACTCTAAGGTTAATTTAGAAAAAGACCTGAAAATTGCTTTAAAAGAAGATCAATTATTTTTGGTCTTTCAGCCAATGTTTGATTTGATTCGTCGTAAGGTTTCTGGTTTTGAGGCTTTAATTCGTTGGAATCACCCTACAAAAGGCCTTATATCTCCGATAGACTTTATTCCAATTGCTGAAGAGACTGGTATTATTATTGATATTGACTATTGGGTTTTAAAGAATGCTGCTAAGCAACTGAAATCTTGGAATTTGCGTTTCGGAAAAACTAGAGAATTATTTGTAAGCATAAATTTATCAGCCAGAAATGTGGTTATAGATAGCTCGGCGATAGATATCTCAGAATGTATCAGAAAGCAAGGTGTGGACCCCCATAATATTAAGCTCGAGGTGACCGAGGGTGTACTAATGAACAATATGCGAGTTGCCTCTAAGGTCTTATCTAAGTTACGGGCTGAAGGTTTTAAAATACAACTTGATGATTTTGGGACTGGCTATTCTTCGCTTAGCTATATACAAAAATTGCCTATTGACTCGTTAAAAATCGACCAGTCATTTATTAGGCGTATGGATGGCGGAAAACAAGATGAAGCTATTGTTAGAGCCATATTAGCACTTGGTGCTGGCTTGAACTTAGAGGTTGTGGCAGAAGGTGTAGAAACTCCATATCAGCTCGAAAGACTCACAGAAATGAATTGTGACTATGCTCAAGGTTATTTAATTGCTAAGCCTTTACTGCCCAAGGAAGTAGAAAAACGTTTTTTTTAATTAATTTTGAGCTCTCTATTTGATAAGCTAGTAGCTTTCAAACCAATTGCTTATTGCTTCTAAGCGATGAATTCTACGGTCCGGCCTTCCAGACCGAGATAGTTCATGGCTTTCATTAGGGTAGCGAATTAATTTAGTATCGGTTTTATTTAGCAGTTTTATTGCAATATAAAATTGCTCCGCTTGCTCCATAGGGCAACGATGATCTTCTTCAGAATGGATTAGCAAGATTGGGGTTTTTACTTTTTTGACATATTTAAGCGGGCTTTGTTGCCATAGCTTATCGGTATCATCCCAAGGGTTGCCAGCTACTTCGGTAGCTGCAAAGCGGTAGCCAATATCAGAGCTGCCATAAAAAGAAAGCCAATTGCTAATAGAACGCTGACTAACTGCAGATTTAAAGAAGTTGTTTTGACCCACAAGCCAGTTTGTCATAAAACCACCATAGCTACCACCAGTTAGATGAACGGGAGCTTTAGATGAGCTATGATTTTTTAGAGCGTCTTTGCTTATTGCCATTATATCATCAGCATCAACTGTGCCATATCTACCTAAGGCGGTAATTGCAAAATCTAAGCCATAGCTCGAGCTTCCTCTAGGATTACCGTAAACTACGGTGTAGCCTTTGGCAGCTTGCATATGGAATTCATGAAAAAAGCCATAGCCATAGTTGGTATGTGGCCCACCATGAACTTGAATAATCATTGCCTTGTCTTTCCTAGGGGTTTTGGGCTCTAATTTCCAATAGCTAATATCTGCTTGACCAGGTTTTTTAATTATTATTTCTGCACTTGCGTTGTTAAGCCCATAGCGTTTTACAAAGCCATCATTTAGTTTGCTAAGTCTTTTTTCTTTGCCGTTATTTAGTAAAAATAATTCGGCCGGTCTTTGTGGGCTTTCGGCTATGAAGAGAGTTTTACCGTTTTTATTGTCAAAAGCTACTATGGCTCTTTTTTCTTGGTCTATAATATTTATTTCTGCGGTATTGATATTTATTTCTGCTAAGCTACTGCGGCCTTTGTGGTTTAGATTTACTAATACGGTTTCATTATTTAGCCATTTTGCTAAGTTGTTATAGTTACCATAGTGGCTATCGCCATTAGGAGAGCTAGCTATATCATATTCAGCACTTAGAAGTTTGCTCTTTCCACCATTAGCCGAGATTAAAAAAAGACCGTTAGGGCTTGCAAACTTATCAGTTATTGGGGCAATATAAACTAGATGTTTGTTGTCTGGACTGGGGCTTGGTGAGCTGGCGATCTTAGCTTCTTTGAATAATGCTTGAGGCTTTTTATCTAGCTTATAGATATTATTGAGCCAATAATCTGCGTCCTTTATGCTAGGCGATGCAATAAAATATAAGTCACCGTTATTTGCAAATATTAATTCGCTTGGGCTCGAGCCTAGATTAGTCAGTTTTTTTGTTCTTTTATTTTTAATATTTAATGAGTAGATTTGAGCAACTTCGTCTGCTTGTAAGCCAACTCCGTTAAATTTATATTGCAATCTATCAGCTTCATAAGGCAAAGCTTTTTTGGCTATTTCATTTTCCCAGTTGCCCCGAGAAAGAAAGTAAATTTCTTTAGCATCTGGGTGCCAAACAAAGCTACTAACCCCAGATTTGAAATCTGTGAGCTTTTCTGCTTCACCGCCACTTAAGGGCAGAAGCCAGATTTGGGCTTTTTCGTCCTTATTGCGTCTTAAAAAGGCCAAACTCTTACCATCTGGGCTAAACCTGCCATGGCTGTCTGATAAATAACTATTAGTAAGTCTTTTTGAACTTTTAAAATTATAAAGATAAAGGCTACTTTGGTAGTATGCTGGCTCTTTTTTGTCATCTTGCTTTATTACTGTATGTACAGTCACAGCTTGAGAGCCGTCGTTAGCTAAATGGGCATCAGAAATAAATTTTAGTTCTACTAGATTTTTTGGCGATAATTTAGCCATTTGTCTGCTCTCTCTGCGATATAATATCGTTAATTAATATGCCTGCTGCTACTGAAGCATTTAATGAGTCTATCTTGCCACGCAATGGTATTTTTAAAGTATCATCACATTTGTCTCTTATCAGCCGCCGTAAGCCACTTCCCTCAGAGCCAATTACTAAGGCTACACTTCTATTCCAATCTAAGTCTTTGCTTTCGTTATAGGCTTCGCCAGCTGCGCCATATATCCAAACATTGCGTTCTTTTAATTGGTCAATATAGCGGGCTAAGTTTTTTACCTGCACAATTGGAATATGGTTAGCAGCCCCAGCTGCCACTTTGATTACAGTTGCTGATAGGGGGGCACTTCGACGTTCTTCACTGATTACTCCATGTGCTCCTAATGCCTCGGCACTACGCACAATTGCTCCATAGTTACGAGGGTCATTTATTTGGTCTAAGAGTACTAAAAGTAGCTGCTCACCCTTTTCTTTGGCATTGACAAAAGGTGCTTCTTGGTCGGCATATTCAAAATCTTCTAATTCGGCAACAATGCCCTGATGCTTAGTGGTTTTTAACAGTTGATCTAGCTCAATACGAGCTACAAACTTCACATGAGTTTTGCTTTTTTTAGCTATTTTTTCTAGTTGACTTACGCTCTTGGCGTTTAAGCCTTTAGCCAGTAATAGGACATTTACTTGTCCGCTGTCTAAGGCTTCTATGACTGAGTTTTTTCCGTAAATATACATAGTCAATACTATACGTGATTTTTAAGATTAGTATTGCAATGGGTAAGAGTTCGTAACTGATAGCAAAGCAAAGAAAGATATTTCTTGAAGTTTTATTAGTATTAATTGAGTGACAGGGATAAGAAGAAAGCCGTAGACTGCAAATCTCTTAATCTTGGCTGCAAACAATAATTGAGAAATACCTCTCATAAGAGAATTGCTTAGTTGAGGCTGATATTTTTTAGATTTTTAAAAAATATCAAAAAAGCCTTGAAGATTTTTGCTTTTAGCTCAAAAAATAAAAATGCTGCTACGGTTTTTATCCTTAATTTAAGAACTCATAAGTTGCCTAAAAATCAGTGTTTTCGAAAATCTATTTAAACTATGAGATAATAAAAATATGAAAATTCCACAATTTTGGGTCAAAGAAAGCTTGATAGAAGAAGACCGCAAAGGTCGTAAACACAAGGCAATTGCTACTGGTTGGTCTTTTGTATCTATGGAAGAAGCAAAAGCTGAGGCAGAAAAACGAGCAAAAAAGTTGATGGAGCGTTTAATTAATGCCGATTTCTTTAATGGCGATAGCTATTATTTAGAGAGACCAATTAGAGAAGAGATTATTGATGAGATTGTTGTTGATGCTGAACAAGTAGCTATTATTAGCCGCAATAGCTATGGTGCAATTATTTTAAATGTAGTTGGGGCGATGTTTGTAGATGTGGACTTTCCAGAGCCAAAACGTTCAAAGGGCTTGTTTGGTCTCTTTAGAAAAAAACAAGCAATACTTGACCCTGCCGAAGAAACAATTTCTGGGATAAATATGTGGGCAGAGCAAAACCCTAATAAAAGCTTTAGGCTGTATAAGACGGCTGCTGGGCTTAGGTTATTATTTACCGATAAAAACTACCAGCCAAAATCTGCTGAAGTCAAGCAATTAATGCAAAGCATTGGTGCTGACCCAATGTATTTAAAGCTATGCCTTGCTCAAGAATGTTTTAGGGCCAGATTAACCCCTAAGCCTTGGCGTTTTGGATTTTCGCGACCTCCCTACCAGTTTCCATTTATAGACCAAGCAGCTCAAGAGAAAAACCGTATTTGGGAAGCTGAATATTCTAAAAAGATTGATAATTTTGCTACTGCTAAGCTAATTGCTGAATATGGGCAAGCTGCAAGCAATAATAAGCTAAAAGCGGTAATTGCTTATCATGATGAAATAGCAAAAATTAACTCTCAACAAAAACTAGCCTAGGGAGGTATTTATGAAACAAGAGACTATTGCAATACATGCAGGAGACAAAAAAAGCGAGAATGATGTTATTTCTCCGATTCATTTAAGCACAACTTTTAAAAGAGAAAAAGACGGCAGCTATCCTAATACTGATATATATTCACGGACGAGTAACCCTAACCGTAGGGCTTTAGAGAATACTATGGCTAGGCTCGAGCATGCCCAAGTTGCAGCTGCATTTTCATCTGGTTCGGCGGCCGCGGCAAGCGTGTTTAGAGCTTTGGGTAAAAATGACCATGCCATAGTACCTACAGATATGTATCATGGTATTGCCAAGGCAATTAAAAATATCTTTATCCCTAGTGCTATGGATATAAGCTTTGTAGATATGACTAATTTGGCCGAGCTAAAAGATGCTATAAAAGCAAATACTAAACTAATTTGGATAGAAAGCCCATCTAACCCATTATTAAAGCTAACTGATATTAATGCAGTAATAAAAATTGCTAAATCAGCAGGAGCAATTTTAGCAGTTGATAACACTTGGATGCCACCAAATATGCAAGATGTTTTGGCTATGGGTGCCGATATTGTAGTGCACTCGAGCACAAAGTATTTGGCTGGTCATAGTGATGTTATTGGCGGTATTGTTGTTTCTAAATATGATGATGAATTCTTTAAAAAGATACGCCTTATCCAAATAAATGAGGGGGCAGTGCCGTCACCTTTTGATTGTTGGCTAATTTTACGTGGCATTAAAACCCTGTCTTATCGCATGCGCGGGCACAATAGTAATGCTCTAAAAATTGCCGAATATTTGGAGAACCAAGCCCAAATTGAGCAAGTTTTATATCCTGGGCTAGCCAGCCACCCTCAATATGAAATTGCCCAAAAGCAGATGGCCGAATACGGTGGAATGCTGTCGATTTTGCTAAAAGGTGGCGAAGCAGTAGCTATGAAACTAGCAGCCAATTTAGAAATATTTACCAGAGCAACTAGCTTGGGTGGGGTAGAGAGTCTAATAGAGCATAGAGCCTCGATAGAAGGACCAGATTCGCTCACGCCTAATAATTTACTGCGTATTTCGGTTGGGCTCGAGCATATTGACGACCTAATTGCCGACCTAGCCCAAGCTTTTGATAAACTCTAACCAGTTAATAAAAATGTTTAAATAGAGTATGAATCCAGTACTGCAAAAGATACTAACTCACTCAGCAACAACAGCAGTAGCTTTGCTCTTAGGTTTTAATATTTTTAGAGCAATTATCAAGACTTTTAAAAAGAGTATAGCTTATAATATTTTGATTTTTTTTGTAATAATTACGCTTGGTCTAAATGAACTCACCGCTATTAGTGGAGACTATCGGGTATATGCTCGAGTCTTTCTAATTTCATTTAGTTTGGCGGCTGCTTTTAGCTTTCGTAAAAAGAAATAGGCTCGAGCCAAGAAAGCCCAAACAGCATATAAACATGCCTGTTTTAGTGGATTAAGATTTGAGGTTTTAAAACCATGCAAAACCAAAGTTCATTATTGATTATTATTGTTTTGCTAGCTTTATTTATGGCTAATCAAGATTTAGATTTTGAAAATATTGATAATTACTTTGACTCCAAGCCTAATATTCTCACAGAAAAAATTTCCAAAATGCCCTATAGCAGTAATTGGAGCAACGGCTCTATTTTAAAAA
>CAMZLP010000055.1 GCA_947311535.1 uncultured Deinococcota bacterium
AATGAAAAATATAAATAAAGCGAGAAAACGAGGTAAATTAATTGATATTTGATGAAAACAGCTTTTATCTAACAAATAGTAAACCTAGAATTGCGTTCCTAGAGCTAATATATTGATTTATTTGATTCCGAACCCAGGTTGGTTTAGGCTTAGCAATCGCCAAAGCCTTAGTAGACTTGCACGGTGGCACAATAAAAGCCAAAAACCATCAAAATGGGGCAGAAATTACGGTTGTATTTAATTCTTTGGCAAGCTAAGTTGTATTAGACTAATCAGTTACTTGCCTAATTTCAGCAATGCACTCAATTTCTACCAAAGCATCTAGTGGATTTTGTTTAACAGCTATGGTTGTTCGTGCCGGCCTATGCCCAGCAAAGATTTGGGCATATTTTTCATTCATAGCTTTAAAATCTTTCATGTCTTTTAAATAAACATTGGTTTTAACAACATCGTTTAAGCCCAAACCTGCCCCCGCTAGTACCGTTGCTAGGTTTTTAAAAACCCTCTCAGTCTGCTCGCTGATATTGTCACCGACAATTTTCATTGTCTTGGGGTCAAGTGGAGTTTGCCCCGAGCAAAATAGCAAATTCCCGACTTTCATAGCATGGCAATACGGGCCAATTGCTTCTGGTGCATCTTTTGCAAATATTGTTTCCATTTCTCCTCCAGCAATCAAAAAATATCAGCTTTTAAGTATCCAATTTTCTAACCTTATAGCTCTAATTCTTTTAAACTCTTTAGTCTTATTCGCTATCAAAATTAGCTCATAAGAAATAGCTTGCGCTCCTATCAGTATATCCATATTTCCAATGATTTTACCGTCTATATCTAATTGATTACGAATTATTCCATATTCAAATGAATCTCGAAATATCTTCCATACTTTATCTTTGGGTATGGGCATAATAACATCACTAAGTTTTTTTACATACACGTAATCAGCATCAATCCGATATCTTTTAGGCAGGCGCACAGCTTGGCTCCAACCATTTTGAAAAATTTTTGCAGCATTCACCTTAAACTTCCTTAATCGATATAGACTATGGTATATACCAAATATTAAGAAGCAGTCAAATACTTATAATAAAAATAACTCTTAGAATAAACTAAAGTTCAGCAGCTATTTTACTTTAAAAGGCAAATCAGCCATCTGCATACCAGTTCCTGGTGACCACAAAATAATATAAGGCTTATTATCATTAGAAATATCCATTTTGCCAGCATAAGTCCAAGCCATGCCGTCATTGGCAAAATTCCAAGTTTTACCGCCATCACGTGAATAAATAACCCCAAGATAGTCTTTGTCATAGCCACCACTAAAATATGCACCTGTTGAACCAGCATAGACAATATCGCTATTAGCTGGGGCAATAGCCACGCCACGCATATAGTCATTACTGTAGATATGCTGCCAAGTTTTGCCGGCATCATCACTACGATAAAGCCCCTTGCCTTTGCCATAGACAATGGCATAAACTCGGTTTTTAAAATTTGGGTCAGTAACTATGTCAAAAACACCTTCCCAAGGGTCATGGGTTGGCAAAAAGTTGCCTACAAAGCTCCCGCGCATTTCTGGCAAACCCACCTCTAGCCAAGTTTTACCGGCATCTGTTGAACGCCAAAAACCACTTTCACCGCCAGCATAGACTAAATTACCGTCAAAATTATCCACTGCCGTAAATTTTAGACCGCCATTTTTTAGTATCTGTGACCAAGAATTACCATCATTTACCGATTTATAAATATCCCCATTTACCGTTAAATACAGTACCCGGTTGTTAACTGGGCTATTTATATCCAAAGACAGACCATAATACATAATGGTAGCTGGTAAACCGTTGTTAGCTTTTTGCCAGCTCTCGGCATAGTTGCTAGTCTTAAATATTGCCGAATCATTGTTTTTAATATATTCAGAGCTATCATCATTGCCAATTCCATCTCTGTGAAATGCTGCCCAAACTACCCCTGCTCGTTTTGGGTCGCTGATTACCGCAGTCACATTGCCGCCTTGGCCTTCACTCCAAACATATTTTGGATATTTTTTATGATCTGGCAAAGTTCTTTTCCAAGATTTGCCTCGGTCTCGGCTGGTCCAAAAACCCAAGTCATATGAGCCCATATAAATTACATCTGGGTTGGCTTCACTAATTTCAATGGCATGGCCATTTATATTATCCATACCGGTTGATTGCCAATGCTCGGGGCTGATTTCTTTGGCAGAAATATTTTTAAATGTTTTGCCAGCATCAAACGAGCTCCAAGCCCACTGCCCGAAAGAACCATAAAATTGCTCAGGATTAAATAAATCTTTTTTAATCGTTTTTGTTAAACCGTTAAAACTCTGAGCAAAAGCAAAGTATTGATTACTAACCCAACCCTTTTGCCAATTAGTCACTAAACCTACATGCTGCCAAGTCTTGCCAGCGTCTTTTGTCTCCCAAGTGCCGGCATTGTCATTCCAATCATAGGGGTACAAAACTTCTACAATACGGATTGTTTTAGCGTCTTTAACGCTGATAATACCGGTTTGTTCACCAATTTTCTTAAAACTAGCTCCAGCATCTGTTGATTTATAAAATCCACCAGTATTTTCATCACCCAAAATATAGTCATCTTCCGGGATATTGCCTTTGCTGCAATGCTTGGCTTCAAAGCTGCTGACAAATAAAGTTTTAGTATCATTTGGGTCAATATCCATATCTAAAACCAATATGCCTTTGGCAACTCTTTGCCATTTAACACCACCATCAGCACTCTTAAAAAGATATGGGTCACTACAACCCCAACGGGTACGCCCCGCTAGGGCATAAACCAAGTTCTCGTCTTTTGGGTGCACCAGCAGCTTTACTAAACGGACATTATCAGGCAAGTTTTGACCAGCTACCGCATGCCAAGAGTCGCCACCATCGCTAGTTTTGTAAACACTACCGTAGGTATCCCAATCTTCATGGTAGGCCATATAGCCAATTTGTGGATTAGTTGGGGCAATTACTATGCCCTCTATATAACCATCTTTATGCACAAACTTAAAATGCTCGCCACCATCGGTCGTTTTATAAATACCCCAGCCCGAGCCAACAAAAAAAGTATTGCCATCACTAGGGTGAAAACCAAAGGAGGCAATATGGGTTTCGGTTAAACCCTGCCTTGCCCCCAAAACATCCCAAGATTTACCGCCATCAAAAGAGCGGTAAACACCGCTTAGGTCACTAGCTGACAAAATAGTGCCAGATGCGGTTGCACCGACAGTAGCTATTGCCCCACCGCCACCTGGGTTTGTCCTAGTCCAGATATGTTTACCCGTTGGGGGTTTGATTTCTGGTTGCGAAGTTGCGGTGCAGGCAGTAACAAGAAAACTAAGCATCACAATTAATAAAATTTTATTTTTCATTTTCACTCACTCCTCTAAAACTATCTTAAATAATCAAAGCTGTTTTAATTCTATAATAGCAAGCAATAAAGCAACGGTTTATATGGCTTAGTGGCAATAAACGATGACATGTGGTGAGATCTTCCGACATTATCTGGCCTTAGTTATTTTTGATTTAGATAATTCATTGATTGTCACCCCGAGCGTAGCCGAGGGGTCTTCTGTTGGTTTAAATGCACAGCATATTAAAGGCTACAAATTAACCCATTTTGATAATTTATTGGCAGCACACAACATAAAAGATATCCCGACTCCCATTGGTCACTACAAACTACCCTTACGTCTCACTTTCATTGCACAATTGAAATAATCATGACAAAAAATCTATATACTAGCAGGGTGTTTTGTCCGAGAAAAGAAATAATTTAATGCGAATCCTTGTTTTATGCACTCACAACTCTGCTCGAAGCCAAATAGCCGAGGGCTACTTAAAACATTATGCCCAAGAGCTGGGGCTAAATGCTCAAATTTATTCAGCGGGTAGTGAAAAAACTTTTGTCAAAGAAGATGCTATTAAAGTTATGAAAGAAATTGCTATTGATATTAGCCAGCATAGCTCAAAAACCATTGATGAATTAGAGCATAAATGGGATTTTGGCATTGTTTGGACAGTTTGTGACAATGCTAATGAAGTTTGTCCTATTTATCCTGCTAGCACAACTCGTTTACACAGTTCTTTTGAAGACCCATCGGGGCAATCATTAGATAAGTGGCGTGAAGTCCGTGATGCTATTGAGCAGAGTTCTAAGAAAATAATCGAGCTTTTATTGCTAAATAATACTCCGAGCAAAGAAGATTTTATCTTAAACAAGTTTTAATTAAGATATTTTTATCTTAAAATATTAATACAACGGATTTTTAATGGGACAAAAATCATATTATCTATACCATGAGGAGTAAAACATAATGAAAAAAATAATATTGTTATTAATGGCCTTGCTAGCAGTAGTCTATGCCCAAAGCCATAAGGAAGAAATGGGCTTGCTTGGCAATGTAAAAAGCTTAGCAGTAGAGGAAACTGTGGTTGGGCTCGAGCCTGTCCCCATAAACAGTTACGATTTTGACGACTCGGGGAATTTACTAAAAGCAGTTACTTTGTCATATAACCTAGAGAACAATTTGCGCTTTAAAATTGTCAGCTATTATGAAAATGACATAATAGTAAAACAAGAAAAATATAACCCAACGGGTTCATTAATCAATTATTCTGAATTTATTTACAACGAAGACGGTAATATATTAAAACAGCTCAGTTATAGCAATGATGGCATAGTAAACCACAAAAGGATTTATAGTTATGAAAATGGCTTAGCAATTACCGAAGATTTGTATTCTGCCGAGACCCTAACCAGACGCTATATTAACGAATATGATGCTGATGGCAACCGTATAAATAGAAAAAGATACGATATCAACGGTGTTTTAGACCAAGAGCGAATTTATGATATTACCTTAAATACTTATAAAGAGATTGGCTACGATGAAGATAACGCTGTTGTCTCACGAGCATTTGGTCAATATGATAAAAAGGGCAGGATTATAAAATCTACCGCTTACACTATGGACGGCAGCATTCAGACCGAATCTGGCTGGATTTATGATGATAATGACTTACTAGTTAAAGAAGAATTAGTGGTAGCTGGTGACAATGCAGAATTTGTTTATGACTACGAGTTTGATAAACAAGGCAACTGGATAAGCCGAAGAGTGA
>CAMZLP010000056.1 GCA_947311535.1 uncultured Deinococcota bacterium
GCAGTATTGCTCTCTTTGTTAATGGGCTTGCTCACTGTCACATTGGGGCTTAATCAGCATGTTTCTGGGCTTGGTATTACCTTGCTAGCTGGGGGCTTGGCACTTTATTTGTTTAGAATTATCTATGGCGGGGTTACTACTCCACCTGCTCTAGACCATTCCTTTGGCAAGTTAAAGATATTTACTGGGACTCTGCTCGAGCCTGTTTTTTCACAATATGGGCTTAGTTATTTGGCTCTTATATTAGTAGCAGTTATAGCATTTGTCTTAAATAAAACCTCATTTGGCTTGCGTTTGCGTGCCGTCGGCGAAAACCCCGAAGCAGCTGACATGGCCGGTCTAAACGTCTATAAAATTCGCTATCAGGCGCTTGTATTGGGTGCTGTACTTATGGGCTTAGCTGGTGCTTATTTATCATTAGCACAGTTAGGTGCATTTACTCATGGCTTAGTAAATGGCCGTGGGTGGATAGCCATTGCCATTGTAATATTTGGTAATTGGCAAGCCACTAAGGTTTTGTATGGTGCATTGCTTTTTGGCTTTTTAGAAGCTCTGCAACTACGCTTACAAGCCGAGGGCATAGCCTTGCCCTACGAGGCGCTCCTCGCTTTGCCATATCTAATTACTATTTTAGTATTAGCCCTAGCTGGCCGCAACGCTGCCTATCCAAAGGCATTATTAAAACCATATAAGCGTGAAGGTGCTTAGATAGATTTTATGAAAAACTTGCTAATTTATAATAAACACTATCTTTGGGCTTGCTACTATGCTTTGGCTTGGCGAGCTTCTGATGATTGCCCTTCTTTTTGATACCCCAGGTTCTCAAGAAAGCCCTTTAACCGTTAGCTTGGCTGTATCAATTGCCAGCTATCCTTTATTCTATATTTGGGCTCTTCTTTGGAGTATTAAAATTTTTCAATCGGGCAGAAAGACTCGAGCAATCTTAGTAAGCCTTATCCCGCTTATAAATATTACTTGGATGATTCTTACGGTGGTTTTAATAAAGCTTCTTTGTGATGGCAAACTTAGCTGTCAGCTCTAATGCCCTCGCTAAATCTATTTATACCGCTTAAGTGGTTTTAGATAGCTAGGAAAATAGAAACTGAAAAGCTTATAGATTCTTTTAATAAAAACTAGGATTTCTCAGTATTCCATTTAGCAAGAAGCTCTTTTTCTTTATCTGGCTTTAAGCCTGCCTTTAGAACATAGCTATCATCATAGCTAGCAAGCCAATTTAGGGTGGCTTTAATAGTATCTTCTAAGCTAGTGAATTTTAGACCTTCTGCTACGGCTGCTTTGTTGCTAAGTCGAGCAGCATTGTTCAAATCAATTGGAAAAATAATTGGCAATTCTTGAAAACCAACATCATTTTCTTGCAAAAACTCCGACGATAGCCAAACAAACTCAGCATCACTATTGCTAAGCCTACGGCTTGTTTCTAGAATATCTGCAATGCTTTGCTCGCCCATATTATTAACAGCGTTGTAGCTACCAGTAATTTGCCGCTCGGTCATATCGATAATCCAAGTTGCTAAGTCTCGAGCGTCTATATATTGCATGGGGCTATTGGGGGCATAAGGAGCTAGCATTTGCCCACCTTTGGCAACTCGATAAGGCCAATAACTAAATCTATCGGTATGGTCATATGGACCAACTATAAAACCAGGGCGAATAATTAAAGCTTTATCAAAAACGTTTTGTACGTCTTGCTCACAAACTGCTTTTAGCGGGCCGTAGCTCTCAGCTGTGATTTCTTCAGTGGGTTCTTTTAGTTCTTTTAATGCCGAGTTTTCATCTATTAATTTGCTAATAGGTGCTTGGCTTAACTGAGCATAAACACTAATAGAAGAAATAAAACAATAAAAACTACTAGCATCTTTTAATAATTTTGCCGAAGCTTGGACTTGCTTTCTGTTGTAACCACTAACATCAATCACGGCATCCCAAGTATTATTTTCTAGCACTGATAGGTCTTCATTTCTATCACCGATATATGTTTTTAAATCTGGAAACAAATCTATATTATTACCCCGATTAAATAATTCTACTTCATGGCCTTGTACCAGGGCTTGCTCTACAATATGTCTACCTACAAATTGAGTTCCACCTAAAATTAGTAATTTCATTAAATATTCTCCTTAGTGTAGTAATCATAGGCATACAATGTTTTAAAACCCATTTTGATATAAGCATTTTGAGCGTTTATATTTTCAGTAGAGACTTGCAAATATATATCCTTTGCTCCAAGTTCTTTGGCCCAGCTTGCCATTGCTAGCATTAACGCCTTGGCAGCGCCACGTTTGCGCATATTAGGGTGGGTAGCTACATTAAATACCCCCAAATAGCCGTTTTCATAAATGCCCAATGCCACAGCAGCAGCTTGATTGTTTATAAAGCTAATGCCAAAAGCGGTTTTAAGCTTTATGTTTTCTAGCATTTCTCGGCGTATTTTGCTTTTGTAGCTATCAGCTTGTTCTACGATTTCGTAGATAGCTAGCCAATCTTTATCTACTTCCTTAAAAACTTCTACCTTGTGTTGGGGTGTTTTTGTAGCAAAAGAGTCAATTTTGGCAACTTGCACCAAAGCCCCACCTGCTTTTTGATAATCTCTTTTTAATAGCTCTGTTGCCAAATTATTTGGTCGAGAAGCAACTGTTATTTGAAACCTCGCTGGGGCGTTGTTTTTCTTATAGAAACTTTGGATATACTCGAGCTTTTCATCTAATGCCAAAAGCCCTTGTTCTTCGGCAAAAACCGAGTTTGCTCGCCTTGTTACACCGTAGTTATAGCGTAAACGCCAGCCGTCATAATGCTCTACAACTTTAGGCGGTACCGAGTTAGCGGCAATAGTCTCTATTTTGGCGATTTTTGCTAGCTTCATGAGTTAAAAGTATAGCAGATAATTTTTTGCTTTATTTGCTTTAGAATGCTCAAAGCAGGGGCAGACAATATAATTTGCCATTGAGCGTTTGCTTATGGTTTTGTTGGTATTAGGCATAAAAACGCTCTATTAGCAGCATTTGACAAGTTTTATAATGGCCATGTATTGTGACCACAGTCATAGTATTTCTTTGGAGGTGAAAATATGGAAATGTCAAAATCAAAATTCAAACCCAAAAGTTTGGAATATTTTAGAAAAGTGCAAGAGACTGGCGAAGAAATAATTATCACCGATAGAAGGAAGCCAGTCTTAAAAATTATTACTTATACAAATAGCGACGAAACCTTGCTAAAATTGCTCAAAAATTCAGTTATTCGCTATGACATGCCTTTTGAAGCGGTTGCAGAAGGTGATTGGGAGCTAATTTAGTTGTTGTTATTAGATACACATATTTGGATATGGTGGGTATCTGAGCCGGAAAGATTATCTGAACAAGCTAGCATTGCAATCGATAAATCTATTAAATCCAGAAGCTTGTGCATTGCTACGATTAGTACTTGGGAAATTGCCATGCTTGTTAAAAAATCTCGCTTAAGGCTCAATACCGATATCAGTAGTTGGATACACAGAACTGAAGATTTATCTTTTGTTTCTTTTATTCCACTAAATAACCAAATAGCCTTGGAATCTGTTAACCTAGATTTATACAAAGACCTCGCTGACAGAATAATTGTTGCAACCAGCAACTATTTGGGTGCAAAACTGCTTACTTTGGATAAGAAGTTAATTGAATTTACTGGGGTTAGTACAATTTCTTAGCTTTGGCTTAGGTTTTTTTAAGAACAAGCAAAAATTCTTGTATTTTTAATAAAACCCCAACTACAAAATACACAATCACAAAAACTAAGGCAGCAATTATTGTTTGGTATACATAGCCCAGCCAAGAGCTAGGAAAGCTAATAAATTGCAAAGCCAAATAGCTAATCAAGGCAGCTAAAAGACCAGCAGCAATTGCCCGAATAGCAAAAACAAGGAAGTTGCCAAGGTCAAAACTTTCTCGTTTATAAACCAATACCAACAAAGCCCCTAGCTGCAACCAAGAAACAATAACTGTTGCCCAAGAAAGCCCGGCTATGCCTAGGTATTGGGCTAATATAAAATAAAGCCCAGCTTGTAAACTAAGCGTTGCCAAAATAATAATAATTAGCATTCTAAGCCTTTTGCGAATATAAAAGGTACGTACTAATAAGTTGTTTAAACCCACCGGAAAGACTGCCAAACCCAAGGGGACTAGGGCAGCAACCGAAGCATTAATCACATTTGGCGAGGCACCGTTTCTACCTAGTAGGGTAAACCAATTAAAGACTATTTCTACCACTGGTCGAGCAACTAGGCTAAGCAATAACCCAGCTGGGATAGTAAGAATGCCTATAAACCGTAAGCCTTTTAATAAGGTGGGGGCAAATTCTTGGGGTTTGTTAGCAGCATGCTTACTAAGCCGAGAATAATAAGCCATAGCTGGTGAAATGCTAAATAAGCCTAGGGCTAAACTAAAAAATAGCTCGGCATTATCAAAGCCTGTGGCACTACCCTTTTCTAAACCGCTCAAAATACGAACTGATAGCACGTTTAATACTTGTCTACCACTAGTAGTAAAAACCGAGGGCAACATAAGGGCAACTACTACTGCCAACTGTGGATGCCAAATTGCCTTTAGGCTAGACACAAATTGGCCTTTTAGCAATATTGGTAGCTGAACTATAAACTGAGCAAAGCCACCCAAAACAAAACCCCAAGCTAGCGAGCTAGCATAATTAGGAAAGGCAAGCATAGCTATAACTGCTACTACGTTTAGGGCAACGGGTGCCCATGCTGGAGCAAAAAAACGCTCTTCGGCATTAAGAATCCCCATGACCCAAGCAGAAAGTGAAATGCTAATTAAAAATGGAAAGACAATACGGATAAATTGGATTGTTAGCGCTTTGTCGATATTGCTATTTGCCCCAAGTAACAGCTTTACAAGTGGGCCAGTAAAAGCATAAGCCAAAACTAGTAAAATACCGTTTACTATTAGCAACAAGCCAAATAAAGCACTGGCAAGTTTGCGGGCTTCTGCTCTATCTATTGATTTATAAATAGGTATAAAAGAATTACTCAGTGCGCCCTCGGCCAGTAGCTCACGGAATAAATTAGGTACTCGCCTAGCTACTGCAAAAGCATCGGTGACATCTTTGTCAAAGAGTTGATTTAGTAGTGATTGACGTAAAAAACCAGTAATTCGGCTGGCCAATGTGCCAACCATTAGGGTTATTGCTCCACGGTTTACTGATTTATTTTTACTCATAGATTTTCTAAGCCACCTAAAAAAAGTACTGCTATATTATAGACTTCTAAAATTATCAATCTGTCTTCCTTGTGCTATATTCTCTTTTGATTATCATCAGCTTATTGATAAGGCTCATTTTATTTCTGGCATTAGTTTGCAAAAAACCCTAGCTAGAAAATGAAGCTTTCAAATCCTTAAATAGTATTTACCCCAAGAGGCTTGCTAGTTAGATATTCAGCATTTTTTTAAGTTTTTCAAAACGCTCTTCTACTCTATCCAATGTTTCATCTTTTTTAGGAAAAGCAAAGCGGACATGGGCAAGGCCTAAATTAGGATCACTTTTATAAAAACTACCCGCTGGAATTGTCCCAATGCCCAGATGTTTTATCATCCAATAGCTAAAATCGCTATCGTTGTAGCTGAGCCCAAGGGCATCGGCTATTTGGCTAAAATCGGCCATAGTGTAATAAGCACCGCTGGGGCTAGGGGCTTTAAATCCTAGTGAATTGAGCATTGGAATTATACGTTCTCGGCGTGCTAAGTAGTGATGCTCGAGCCAATCGTAATAACTCTGCTTAAAATTAATGGCAGTCACCGCGGCTTTTTGAAGTGGGCTAGGGGCACAAATAGTAGTAAAATCATGAACCTTACGCAAGGCTGTTGTTAATTCTGGCTGGGCAATTGCATAGCCAATCCGCCAACCTGTTACCGAATAGGTTTTTGACAAACCAGTAATTGTAATAGTTCTATCTGCCATGCCGTCCAAGGTGGCAATCGGGATATGCTTTAAACCATCAAAAACCATGTGTTCATAAATTTCATCACTGATGGCAATGACATCAAATTCTTGACAAAGATCAGCAATTAGTTGCAACTCTTCACGGCTAAAAACCCTACCACTTGGGTTGTGGGGAGTATTAAAAATAACAGCTTTTAAATCTTGCTCGACAAAAGCTTTTCGTAATTCACTAGCATTTAGTTCAAAATTGGGTGGCTTTAGGGGTAACCAGACCGCATTAGCACCCGCAAAAATAATACCAGCATAGTAATTCTCGTGGGCAGGCTCGAGCACAAGCACATTATCCCCAGTTCCAACTACTGCCAAAAGTGCCGATATAACTGCCTCGGTTACTCCACATGTAACAGTAACTTCTGTATCTGGGTTAGGCAAAAAACCATAAAAACGCTCAGTCTTTTTGCTAATTGCCTCACGCAATTCTGGCAAACCCCAAGTTGGTACATATTGGTTAAAACCACTTCGTAGCGCTTCTACGGCAGCTTCTACTAGCTCTTCTGGTGGACCAAAATCTGGCGAGCCTTGGCCTAAATTAATAGCACCCTTGGAATTTGCATAAACCGTAAGACCCCTTATAACCGATTCATGGATATTGCCAATCCGATTTGCCACAAATGACATGGTTTAAGCAAAACCCTCTAAATCAGTTTTTGATAGCCATTCTGGCTCAGGTGTTATATTACCGCCAACTACTGGGCCTGTATCAGTCCAAGCCTCTACATTTTGTAGGGTCATTATCGGTTTTACTTTCATATCTGTTTCACACATAATCTGGCAAGAAAGCCTGTATTTGCCCAACATGTCTTTATCTTTGAGTTTATTGTATTCAGCCTTAGTCATTTGCTCGGGCTCGCCCTCTATAAATTCTACTCGGCAAGTTGTGCAGCCAGCTTTGCCACCGCAGCGATGGCCAATATCTACCCCAGCTTCTTTAATAGCATTAAGTAGTTTTATTTCTTTTGTTTTAGACTCTAAAATAATTTTTAGTTTTGGCATTAAATCCTCCGTTTATAATCTTAACATCTTTGCATAAATATAAAAAAAACAATTTGGCTAAAAATAACAGCAAAACTAACAATATCAATGTTTTTTATCAATAATCCCTTTTAAAAGCTCAGTTTCTATGTTATTTTTTCTTTTTAAAACATTTTTAGGTTACAAATACAAAGATAAGTCAAGTCTCAATAATGCTAAACTGACTAGATATGAATTCTTGGAGGAATCAATGAAAGTAATAATATTAGGTGGAGATGGATTTTGTGGCTGGCCGACAAGCCTGCACTTATCTAAGCAAGACCATGAGATTATAATTGTAGATAATCTCTCACGTAGAAATATAGACAATGAGCTCGAGGCTAACTCATTAACACCAATACAGCCAATAGGTACCCGCCTTGCAGTTTGGGAAGAAAAAACAGGCAAAAAGATAAAATTTGTAAATCTTGATGTTGCCCAAGAATATGACCGCTTATTGGAACTGATAGAAACAGAAAAACCAGATGCAATAGTGCACTTCGCTGAGCAACGAGCTGCTCCTTATTCTATGCGTTCTAGCAAGCATAAGCGCTATACCGTTGATAACAATCTAAATGCAACTAATAATGTTTTGGCAGCGATTGTGGAATCTGGACAGGATATTCACTTAGCCCACTTAGGCACAATGGGTGTTTATGGCTATGGTACCGCTGGTATGAAAATCCCCGAGGGATATTTGGATATAGAAGTTGTAACTGATACGGGTGACCGAGTGCAACAGCAAATTTTGTACCCAACTAACCCCGGTAGTATTTACCATATGACCAAATCCCAAGACCAAATCTTCTTCTTTTATTATAATAAAAATGATAATTTACGAATTACTGATTTACACCAAGGCATAGTTTGGGGCACTAATACAGCAGAAACCCTCTTAGACGAAAAGCTAATTAATCGCTTTGATTATGACGGTGACTATGGCACAGTTTTAAACCGCTTTTTAATGCAGTCAGCAGTTGACTACCCTATGACTGTGCATGGTACTGGTGGGCAAACCAGAGCCTTTATTCATATTAGAGATACAGTGCGTTGTGTAGAATTAGCCCTAACCCATCCACCTAAAAAAGGTGATAGGGTGCAAATTTTGAACCAAATGACCGAAACACATCGTTTAAAAGATTTAGCAGAATTGATTCAAAAAATCACTGGTGGCGAAATTGCCTATGTACCAAACCCACGCAAAGAAGACCCAGAAAACGAACTGCACGTACGCAACGATCTATTTTTAGACTTTGGTTTAGAACCAACCACTCTAGAAGAGGGTCTACTTGAAGAGGTAGTTACAATTGCCAAAAAATATGCTGATAGAGTGGATATGTCCAAAATACCTGCTACTAGTATTTGGACAAGTAGCCATAAAGCGGGCATACCTAAGCAATAAAAAATCGTTTATTGCTAAAACATTTCATAAATTATAGTAATATGAAGCTAAGAAAGAATTAAGGCATGAAGAATTAGGATTTTTTGTTTTTCTCCTTAATTCTTAATTCTTGCTTCTATTCTATTATGAAAATCGTTTATTTTACCGAAACTTTTTTACCCAAAATTGATGGGGTTGTTACTCGTATTACTAAAACTCTTGACCAATTAGAAAACTTAGGTCATGAGGCACTAATTTTTGCACCACATAATCCACCCAAAGAATACAAAGGCCATAAGGTTGTAAATGTACCAGCTTTGTCATTTAAGCCTTGGTACCCAGAGCTTTTTTTGGGCTTGCCTCGCCCGCGTTTGGGCAGAGAATTAGATAATTTTGAACCCGATATTGTCCACGTAGTAAACCCAGTTATTTTGGGCTTGTGGGGCACAGCTATTGCCAAACAACGCAACTTGCCACTATTGGCAAGCTATCACACTGATATAAGCCAATATGCCAAGCTCTTAAAAGTACCCTTTTTGGGGCTAGTATCCGAGAGCTTTTTGCGAGATGTGCACAACCAAGCTCATGTAAACTTGTGCACCAGCCAGCCTATGGTTAATTCTGCGGCTGGTTTGGGCATAAAACGGGTTCGGCTTTGGCCAAAAGCAGTAGATACCGAGCTTTATCACCCAGATAATTACTCGCAAGAAATGCGCAATAAATTATCAGACGGTAAACCTGAGGCACCATTAATGCTCTATGTAGGTAGGTTATCTCATGAAAAGCGTTTGGATTGGCTCTATGCCCCTATGACCCAAATACCTAATGTTCGCTTAGCTCTTATTGGCTCGGGGCCTGCCGAGAAGCATTTAAAAGAACGTTTTAAAGATACCAATACCAAATTTATGGGTTATATGACTGGCAAAGAATTGGCTCAGGCTTATGCCAGTGCCGATGTTTTTGCTTTCCCTAGTGATACTGAGACTTTGGGCTTTGTAGCTATGGAATCTATGGCTTCAGGCGTGCCATCAGTTGGGGCTAGGGCCGGTGGTATACCAGATGTTATTAGGCATGGCAAAAATGGCTTTATGTTTACACCTGGTGATTTAGGTGATTTGACTGAGCAACTCAAAAAGATATTAGCTGATAAAGAATTACGTAAAATTTTAGGAAAACAGGCTCGAGCCGATATGGAGCAATGGAGCTGGAAAGCATCAACTAGCAAACTCTGCGACTACTACCAGTTAGCAAGAACAATCCATAGGCGTTATGACCCACCAAGCGCACATTAATTTGTTTTGACTTTAACAGAATTTTGATAAAAAGCGAGCGTATTTAGATTAATTAGATAATCCTAAGCAAAATTAATAATCTCAAACCAGTAGTTTATAAATAGAAAAATTTAGACCCCAATTATATAAAAAATAGAGGCTTATTTTATTTCCAAATTCTCCATTAAATAAACAATTACATTCTCTTTATCCGGCATAGTATTTGCTGATAAATCAATTATCTCGTTTGTATCTGGGTTTATGGCTGGGTTAATATCAAAACGTTGTGAAATAACTACAACCTTGCCAGCTTGGCGATAATAATAATAAATTATCCCACAACCCTCAAGCCCTATTTCTATTCTAGAAGCATCTTTACCATGATAATTAACCGGCCAGACAAAATCATTGCCACTTGCCATAAACCAATCAAAATTAGCATCATAGCTTAATTCTTGAGCTGCCAAGTTATTATTAAAATACCAAGGGAAATCAGCCTTTAAAGCTTCTTTTAAACTAACAAATACTTTAAAACTCAGCCCTAGTAGTTCTTTTATTTCTAAAATATCAGGGTTGGCTCGAGCATCGCAGGCACTATAGTGTTTTAGCGAAATGCCGTAGTAAAAGCCAAGCCCTTGTTTAATATTTTCACTATTTGCCAAAAGGAAGTATGGATAGCTAATAGAAAAATTATCATTAGCAAAACTTAGATAGCGTTCCTGAGCAGATACAAAGCTTGCTTTTACCCAACCCTTAAGTTTTTGACCAGCATTATTTAGTTCAATCTCTAACCACGTATTTTTGCCGAGCTTTTGACTCAAATCTTTATCAAAAGTATAAAAACCTTGAGCATCGGGGGCAAGGGTTGCCACAATAGAGCTATTAAAATCAGCTTTTAAACGAACATTTAGCAGGTCGTCAGCGGCAACATTTACAACCTTTAGATATATTGGCCCAGCCATGGGCAATTGTTTATTAAAATCAATACTGGCATTAGTTTGAGCTTGTACCAAAAAAGCCAAGCCTAAAAATAAGCTGAATATTATTTTTTTATACATTTCTCTCCTCAGTTAAAAACCTAATAGATATTAGCATTTCTCGAGCCTAAATCACAGAGTGATAACAGAAACAGGCTCGAGCCTATCCAAAATAAATACCGTTATAGCTAAATCGAGATATTCCCCTTTTCCCTTCTCTTTTTCTCTCATTTGATATTACTAACAAAGTTAAAAGCTAGGTCCTTATTGACTTTGCTATTAAGTTGCTTTAACAATCTTAAAACAAGCTAAATATTATGCCAAAAAAAAGACCCTATAAACTAGGGCCTTTTAAGTTATTAAAGCTCAGAGCTACTTGCCAGAATCAACAATTTCAAAATCAATATTACCCAATGCGCCATAGTTGATTTGATATGTACCAGGTTTACCTGGGCTAATACCACCAATTGCACCAGTTATTACTACATCACCTGCTTTAATTTTATAAAGCGGTGAATTAATGCGTCCATAAGAAATCATTTGGGCATTTAGCTTGGCTGCCAAATACATTAATGCAGTCATCTGGTTGCCAGCAGGTGCTTGTTTAAAGACTTCGCCATTATGGTAACCAGTAATATTAATAGTGCTTAGGTCAATACTATCCATAGCTACGTGGTCACCAATAATATATTGGCGCGGAGCAACATCTAAGGCAATTAAATCTAACCAGCTTAAGTTTTTCATATCATCAAAAACTAAATCTGGTAATTCAATTGCAGGAGCTACCCATTCTATAGAGTTGCGTAATTCAGTAAAGGTTAAAGGGAAATCGACGTCATCTTTAAATTTAAATGCCAGTTCAATTTCTACTAGTGGTTTAACAAAATCAGAGCTATAAACTTCACCAGCTGGGCGTTCTTGAGATTTAAATAAGCGACCAAAGATTGATTCTGTGGCCCCAAATGGTTTTTTCTCACCGGTTAGACCCAATTTATAACCTGATAATTCTTCACCAGAGCTAAGAAGTGATTGAACATAGGCCTCTTGGAATTGATAGGCCTCATCATAACTTAGGTTTGGATTAGTAGCCGTTAGTAATGGCACTGGTGAAAGTGAATAGTACAATTCTACATAAGAATCCGGTGATTGAGCTAAAGACAAAGTTAGAAAACCAGTCAGTAGAATAATAAATAATTTTTTCATATTTCCTCCTTTAAAATATGAGCTATAGTATTACACAAAAAACACTTGTGTTTAGGCTTGTAAACAGCAGTTTGTGAAAAAATACTGGGAACCTTAGTATAATCTTAAAGATGCTGAATAATTTGCCTTCTATGACTTGCAATATTTACAGCTCGGTAATTTTTTTGGTTAAAATAATAATTAAGAAAGCACGGTGAAGAATGGTTTTTTTGGTTCACTACAATGAATTAGGTTTAAAAGGCAAAAACCGCGTATATTTTGAGCAATTATTGCAACAGCGTATATTTGATTCACTATCCGGAATAGAAGCAAAAATCACTCGTTTACATGGTCGGATAATAATCAAAAAATTTGCAAGCAAAGACACTAAAGAAATAAAACAACGACTAGAAAAAGTATTTGGGATTGCATTTTTTGCAATAGCTGAAGAGTGCGAACCTGATTTTATAAAAATAGCTGACTATGCTAAAGGTTTATTTAAAGAAGATGATATTGATTTTTGTGTTCGGGTCAAAAGAGCCAACAAGCAATTGCCCTTTAGCTCGATAGAAGCGGAAAGAGATATTGGCGAGCTTTTGTTTAATAGCATAGATTTACCAGTAAAGCTAAAAAATACTGACCATACTATCCATGTAGAATTTTATGAAGAAATAGCTTGGGTTTATAGCTCTAAAGAAAAAATAGCTGGACCGGGTGGCTTGCCGGTAGGCTCGAGCTCAAAGGTAGTATGTTTAATTAGCGGTGGTATCGATTCGCCGGTTGCATCTTGGTTAATAAGCAAGCGGGGTGCCAAGGTTATCTATGTGCACTTTAGTTCCTTTCCATCAACTGATTTATCATCTTTAGAAAAGACCGAACAAACTATAGAAGTGCTAGCAAATTGGCATGGCCCAGCCAAACTTTATATGGTGCCTTTTATAAAAGTGCAAGAAGAAATAATAAAAAAATGCCCTGAGCGTTTGCGAACAATTTTGTACCGCAGGTTTATGATGAGAATTGCCGAAAGAATTGCATTTAGAGAAAAGGCTGGAGCACTGGTAACTGGTGACGCTTTGGCCCAAGTTGCTAGCCAAACCATGGAAAACATGGCCACAATTAGCCAAGCTGTAGATGCCCTTGTTTTAAGACCATTGGTAGCTATGGACAAAGATGAAGTAATTCAAATAGCCCAAAAAATAGAGACTTTTGAAATCTCAATATTGCCTCAAGAAGATAGTTGCTCTTATTTGCAACCGCCTAACCCCGCTACTCGTTCTAAGCCAGAAAAACTAATAGAAGTAGAGAAAAAACTGGATGTAGATGCGCTTGTTGACTTGGCTTATAAAGGGAAGCAATTGATTAGGCTCGAGCCTAATCAAATCAAAAATTACTCTAACTGAGAAATATCGCACATTTCTAAGCCCTTACTAACTCTAAACTAACAATGACTACGTATAGTAGTCTTATGGAATTTATAAAAAATTATCAAGGAGTACCTATGAAACGTCTTTATTTCATCATCTTAGCAATATTACCCTTAGCCCTATCAGCCTGCGGAGCGGTTGCCCTATTTGTACCACCAATAGAAGTTGGTGATGCTCTTGGTGTGGATAATCGAGTGGTAACTCTTTATTTAGCCAAAGACAAATCACTTGCTAGTACATCATTAGGAACTAGCAATTATACTGCAGTAGGCGAAGTCTCAAAAACTTTTGAAGATACAAAAGAATTAGACCTAAAAGGTTTCTCAGTCCAAGACTTTAAAGCCAACGTCAAACTAGACAAAAATCTTATTTTGGATAGCCTTAATAAGGCAGCTAGCAGTAGTAATTTTCCTAGCGAATTAAAACTAGTAGATTTATCAGTAACAGCCCGCCTAGAAGATGAGCCAAATGGCGTTGTGAGCATGGCTCTTAGTAAGCCCTTAAATCTAAAATATAGCTTAGATAGCAATAGTTGCCAAGCTGGTAAGTGCACTTATACCTCTGATGATAGTGACAAAGGTCTTAGTTTTGCTCTAACCGAAAGTGACGGAGCATTATTAAACAAACTAATCAAAATAATAAAAGAAGAAGGCGGCAAATCTTCTACTAACAAAAGCTATATTAGATTAGAAATAACCGTTCAATCTGAATCTGGCTTAGAAAATTATAGAATGGATCTTACCTTGCATAGCAAAGGTAGCAAAATTAAACTTGGTGGCTAAAATATAGCAAATAACAAAAAAGCCCCTATCCTAGGGGCTTTTTTTATGGCTTAATATGCCATAATTAACTATGAAAACTATTGCCAAGCCCAAGACTAACGAATATCCTGCTTATGCCAGTATCTATATTGATTTAGTACCCGCTGACGGCCTTGTCTTAAAACACCTAAGTGATAATCTTGAATCAAATATAAAGCTACTTAGCTCATTAAGCGAAGAAAAACTATTATTTAGATACGCCCCCAATAAGTGGACAATCAAAGAAATCTTGCTGCATATTATTGACGATGAGCGCATTTATACTTATCGAGCACTCAGATTTGCCAGAGGTGATTCAACAAAACTAGCTGGCTTTGAACAAGATAATTATGCTAATAACTCAAATGCTAATAAGCGTTCGCTAGCTAGCCTCATTAACGAGTATATTAGCGTTCGTAAAGCAACTATTAGCCTTTTTGGCAATATAGATAAAGCCAGCCTTTTAAAACTTGGCATTGCTGATGGCAAAAGAGTATCAGTCAGAGGTATGATTTAACTAGCTAAATATATTTTAGTACTTAAAACAAATTCTAAATTAGCTGCACTTAATTTATTAATTTCCTAAATAAAAATCCAATTTAGCTTTGGCAGCATCTTTATCTGCTTTAGACTTGGCTAATTCTAGTTCTTTTTCTAAAAGTTTAAAATAAAGTGAATCATAATAAGCTCTTCTGCGCTCACTCCATAAAGATTCGAAATCTGGTAAAAACATTCCTTTATATAATAAGCCAGCTTCGGCCACAGCGGAAAAGCTAGCTTCTTTTAGAGCTTTTTGAGCCTTATAGTCAAAATCCTGAGCATCCCAAGTATAATCTACTAGCATTTTTAGAAATAATATATCATCTTCTACCACAAATTCAGCCAGCCCTTCATAAGTTTTTCTGGCTCTATTGATTAATACGTGCAAGCTATTTTCAACAACATAATTTCGCCATAAACTCGGTTGAATAATATGCAAGGGCACAGCAGATTGATTAACTATCAAATAGACAATTAGTTCAATAACTTTTTTAGCATCATAGCTTAAAAAATGCCCGTTTGCTTCTACACCTATCCCACCTAGAGTATAGATATTTAAAACGGTTTTCCCTTTAAATTCTTGGGTGCGCCCTAATCTAGTTTCTAGTGCTTCTAGTAAATCTTCTGGACTAAAAGGCTTGGTTAAATAGTCATCGGCTCCATGTACCATGCCTTTGCGAAAATCTTGGCGAGTATTCAGAGCAGTTAGAAATATAAATGGAATTGAGCTTAGTTTGGCATTGTTTGCTAGTTTTTCTTTAACTCCGTAGCCATTTAATTCGGGCATATCTATATCACATATTATTAGGCTAGGCTCGAGCCCGTTCCTAAGCTCAGCCAAAGCCGCTTCCCCACTGTCAAAACTCAAAACTTCATAATCATTTTTCAAAATAGCCGCTATTAGTTTTAGGGTATTTTTATCATCATCAATCGAGATAATTAAAGCTTTATTGCTGGGCATGATTTGATTATATAATGAACTAATAATTATTGCGATGCAGAATGTATGCTATAAAGCTTTTATGGTATAGCAAACATATATTTCCAAACAGGAATAAATAAAGCTTCACTTGTACTATTAAGTGGTGTTTTAGAATATAAAATCATAGCACTATGATTTTCACCAATTTCTGTTGTTTGGTAGCTAATATAAAGCTAATGAGAATTTACAAAAAGAGCCATATTATTATCTTAAAAAATTTTATTGTAATCTCTCAGCCTTTATATTTCCAATTATAAAAATCTGGCAAACCTATATCATTAACCTTGTCATCTATTTCACTCTCAAATAGACTACTAGCATTATATAAAAACTGTTCTTTCCAAATAATTATATCTATTTTATCTACATCAAACTCTTTAGATATTTCAGCTATTGTTTTTTTGCCTTTAACTGCTTCTAAAACTACAATTGCCTTAGTATCCAAAGTGGTTTTCTCTTTCATAAAAACCCCTCATCAAAATATTTGGATTTAAACCAGTAAACAAGTTCAAATATTTAAAGATGCTTTTTATTTTTAATAACATTTAGAGTACACCCTCTTAAATTTCTTCTCTCTCTGAGATAGCCAAAGCTTTATTCATACACAAAGTTTATAGATATACTTCTTGAGAGGATGTACCCCTAAACGATCTTACTGTTTAATTTTGCCATATATCAGCTTCTAATTATAGATATAGTTTCGAAGCTGATATTGGAATGTATTTTAATATTGCTAAATCACTTTAATTTGCCATAAGAACTAGCAACAGCCCAAGCTAAAAAAAGTCTTATAAAAAAACATTTAAAACCCCTTAATCACTACTTCATAAGTAGGGCTAAAGCTACGTCCTGACATAATCCGACATAAGATGTCAAGCTTTTATGATTAAACGGGTGCGTCCAAGAAATCGGGGAAAAGGGAAAAAGCTGATAAAATAAGGAATGAAAAAAGAGAAGAGCGAAATAAAAGCTGAATTGATGAAGGAATATAGCAAAGCCTTAGACCAGCTACTTGAAGAAAATGAGAAGATAGAGGGCTTTGCGGAACTAGAAGAAGCAGTAACAAGGCTAGCAGAAAAGACCTTACCAAAAACCTTGAGTCAGATACAAAAGATCAAGGCTTTTTCCCCCTAACTGTCCAAGATGTAAAAATAAGCCAAGAAGCAAAGGATATGAAAAAAGAATGGTATTAACACGCTGGGGAAAAACTGAGCTAAGAGTTAAACGCTGGTACTGTGGACAATGTAAGATTTATGGACATAGTAATCCAATAGGATTAGACGGAAGCGGTTTAAGCCCTGCAGTACTAGAGAATCTAATATTTTTAACAAGCCATCTAAGTTATCGAGAAAGCCAAGAAGCTTTGAAGCTACAAAGAATTGAACTAAGTGTAGGACAATGTGAGCAAAAGCATCATAAATATGCAGCAAAGTATGAAGAAGAAAGTAAGTCTAGACTCATAAAACAAGCTACTGAACTACTGCCCAAAGGAGAAGAAGAGCATTGGGTTATTGAGATTGATGGAATGTATGTAATGGAACGAGATAAACCTATTAAAGGGCAATCTGAAGGACGTGAAATAAAACAAACAGTACTTTACCCATTGTCAGAATATCAAAATAAGCCTAAGAACAATAATAACAAAGATAGAAGACGGTACTATTTAAACCAAGCAGGAAATCTGGAACAATTTGCAATGCTTAATCAGGGAATGTTAAAACAATGGGGTTTTAGGCGAAACGACAAATTAATTGGTTTAGCTGATGGTGCTCCTTGGATTGATAATCTTTTTGATGAACTTGGAGTTGAAGTTCGCATTCTTGATGTTATCCATGCCACCCAATATCTTGATATAATAATGCAAGCTATGGGCTGGAATGAGGAAAAACGCAGTGCTGAACGAGCAAGCTGGATGCGTGCTGACCTCAATGCTAGGGTTTGGTTAAAAGAATATCTACCTGATCCTGAGATTTGGCTTTGCTGGGACGAAAAGGTACAAAAAGCCTTAAAGTATCTTGAGGATAGACTTGAGCAGATGGATTATTATGATTTCAAAAAACAAAATTACCCTATTGCTTCAGGTGTTATTGAAGGTGCTGCCAACTCAGTTATTGCTGCTCGCATGAGGCGTTCTGGTATGCGATGGACTTTCTCTGGTATCAATCGTATGGCAAATTTGAGAGCCGAATATGCTTCCTCGCAAACTATTCTTGACTTTAATCAGCTTCGTTTACTTGCCTTCCCCTAAATCTTGGACGCACCCCGCCCTTTATATTTACTTGCAAATAGTTTTGCTATAAAGTTAAAATTAGCTCTAAAGGAGCATTTTGACTCAAATAGCAAATACAATTCAGAGTATTCCTGCTTTATTACAGGCTCGAGCCAATGATTTAAACACTGCTCAGCGGATAAAACACTTGGGATTATGGAAGAAAATAACTTGGCAAGAGCATGTAAATAAAGTCAATGCACTTGCTGCTAAGCTAATTGAATTAGGTGTTAAAAAAGACGATAAGGTTGGACTTTTGTCAGAAAACCGCCCTGAATGGTTGATAAGTGATTTGGCAATTCAATCGGCAACTGGAGTAACGGTAGGAATATATTCTACTAGTAGCCCCAAGCAACTTAGCTATGTGCTCGAGCACAGTCAAAGTGTAGGCCTGATACTAGAAAACAGCGAGCAATTAGAAAAATGGTTAGAAATAAAAGACCAGCTCCCTAATGTCAAATGGGCAATTTTAATAGAACCAGAGGGTTTTGATGACTTATTATCTTGGGATTCTGCTTTGGCAGAAGGTAAAAAATTATATCAAAGAAACCCAAAAACCGTTCAAGACCGCATAGAATCTATACAAAATGATGACCTTTGTTTGCTGATGTATACCTCTGGCACAACCGGCAACCCCAAAGGGGTAATGCTCAGCCACAAAAATATGCTCTGGGCTGCCAAGATCTTAGAACAGACCTTGGGTTATAATAAAGATGATGAAATAATCTCTTATTTGCCGCTCTCCCATGTGGTTGAGCGTGGTGGTAGTTTTGCTGCTATCAAAGCTGGTTTTACAACTAGTTTTGTAGAAAACCTAGATACTTTTGCTCAAAACCTACAAGAGATTCGCCCCACAGTATTATTTGCAGTACCCAGAATCTGGGAAAAAATGCATTCATTAGTAGAATTGCACATGCGTGAAAATCATTTTTTAAAGCGAGCCATGTACAGCTGGGCTACTAAAAATATGGCAGATCAAACAAGCGCTAGCACGTTGGCCAATATCACCGTAATAAAATGGTTAAAATACCGCCTTGGTTTAGACAGATTACGAATTGCCATTTCGGGCGCTGCTCCAATTAGCCCGCAAATTTTGGCTTATTTTAGGTTTTTGGGCATAGATCTACGCGAAGGCTACGGTATGACCGAGAACTCAGGCCTTACTAGCATTCATCAAAAAGATTTCGTATTTGGCACAGTGGGTACGGCCTTTCCTAGCGTAGAAATAAAACTAGCTGATGACGGCGAAATTTTGACCAAAAGTGATGGTACTATGCTCGGCTATTTTCATGATAGCAAGGCAACTGCCGAAGTGATTTCAGGTGACTGGTTGCACTCGGGTGACATTGGTGAATTTGATGAAAGCGGTCAGCTTAAAATCACCGACCGCAAAAAAGATATTATTATTACCGCTGGTGGCAAAAATATTGCCCCCCAAAAAATAGAAAATCTCTTAAAATCTTCAATCTTTATTAATGATGCCGTAGTAATTGGCGATAAGCGCAAATACCTAACTGCTCTTTTGGTACTAGATGAAGACAATATCAGTCAATGGGCTGCCGAGCAACAACTTAGCTATACTACCTATAGTGACTTAGCAACTAACGAAGATGTCTATAAGTTAATTGGGTCAGATGTAGAAAAGACTAACAAACAATTGGCTCGAGTCGAAACAATTAAAAAGTTTGCCATACTGCCCAAGCGTCTCTACTACGAAGACGGAGAAGTTACTGCAACCTTAAAGGTGAAACGCTCGAGCATAAGCAAAAAATATGCTGACTTAATAGAATCGCTCTACTAGGAGACCAATGAAATTAATTGAAAATTATCAGCAAGACCTAAAACATATTGAGCATCGCCATGGAATAGTTTTTTTCTTAATATTTTTGGCCTTTATGCTCGCTCTGCCTTTTATAGTACCTAGCTCGATTATTTACAATGCCACGCTATTTTTGGTCTTTGCACTTGTGGCTGTGTCACTAATGACCTTGGTTGGCTTTACTGGGCAAATATCATTGGGCCATGCTGGATTTTTGGCAACTGGTGCTTATACCACCGCTTACTTGTTTTCGCAGGGTTGGCCCTTTTTATTAGCACTTGGAGCAGCTGCTATAATCTCTGGCTTTTTGGGCCTAGTTATTGGCTTGCCAGCACTTAGATTAGAAGGCCCGTATTTAGCTATTGCCACACTTGGTTTTGGTTTGGCTATTCAGCAAATCTTAAATAACTGGAGTCTAATGGGGGCTTCTACTGGCCTAGTAGCGGATAGACCCAGGCTCTTTGGTATTGATTTTTTTAATGACATGCCTTATTACTACTTGGTTTTAATAATTGTTAGTGTCCTTACATGGATGGCTTTTAACCTAAAACGCTCCCATATTGGTAGGGCCTTTCAGGCTATTCGCGATGCCGAGCTAGCAGCCCAGATGAGCGGTATAAACTTGGCATATTATAAAACTTTGGCCTTTGTTATTTCAGCAGCTTTTACCGGCATTGCTGGCGGGCTTTATGGGGCGCTACTAATGTATATTACCCCCGAGGGTTTTAACCTAGTAATGTCAATTAAATTTTTGCTAACAATTGTGGTTGGTGGCTTGGGCTTTTTGCCTGGGGCAATAATAGGTGCAGCTTTTTTTAGTGGCTTAGATGTATTTTTGTCATCTCAGCAAAACCGCTCTCAGCTTTTATTTGGAGTAGTAGTTATTTTGCTGGCTCTAATAGAACCCGGTGGGATTTATGGCCGCTGGCAGAAGATAAAACGCTTTTGGAAGACGTGGCCGATGTGAATGGGAAAACAAGAATTAAGAAAAGCCCTCTCCTCTTTCTAATTGCCCCCTTCTCCTTTCTTATAATCAAACAACAACTTAATATTTTTCTAACCAAGGCAAGCACAAGGCATTGCTTAAACAATACTGAGGTAATTTTATGAAAAAAGAATTAAGAAGCCAGAGCCACTTTTCAGCTTTCAATTTTCGCTCTTTAAGAGCAATTTATTTTCTAGAAAGTCAGTTTCTATGTCACAACTAATCCAAGTTATTGCCAGTGGTTTGGCGATTGGTAGTATTTATGCTCTGATTGCTTTAGGCATTGTTTTACTTTATCGTACTACTTCTATTTTAAATTTTGCCCATGGTGAGTTTGGCTTGTTTGGCACTTTTATGGCTTTTACATTTTTTAACTCTTTAAAACTGCCTTATCCGCTTAGCTTTTTACTATCTCTACTTGCAGCCGCATTACTCGGTGGGATTATTTCCATTCTTTTAGTAAAACCAGCTCGAGCCTCTTTTAATATAGGCTTGGCTATACTGCTTGCAGCCCTCGCTTATGGCCTTGGTGTCAATTTGATTATTTCGGCTGCTATTGGCATTGCAATAGCAGTTGTATCTTATATCTTCTTAGAACAACCCAACCGCAACCCCAGCGAGCTTGGTTTATTAATACTAACCCTCGGGGTTAATTTATTTTTACAAGGCTTTTATTCTTTAAGTTTTGGTAGCGACAATAAAATTTTACCATCAATTGTTAGTAATACCAGCATTAAATTTGCTGGAGCATCTGTTAGCTTGGGTTCTATTTTTACCTCATTGATGGGCTTGGTAATTATGCTTCTTTTATGGCTATTATTAAATCATTCTAAAATTGGCTTAGCTATGCGCGCACTCGCTCAGCGAGAAGATGTTGCCAAAGCTATGGGAATACCAGTTAGATTGGTTAGTTTTGCAACTTGGGCAACTTCAGCAGCTCTGGCAGGAGCTGCTGCTTTGCTCTTAGCACCCTCTACTTTATTATCACCAAGCTTGCTTTTGGACCCCGTTTCTAAAGGTTTTGTAGCTGCGGTAATCGGTGGTATGAACAGCTTGCCCGGAGCTATAGTAGGCGGATATATTTTGGGTCTGCTCGAGCTTTTTGTAGGGGTATACATATCCAACGAGTTAAAAGCCAGCCTTGCATTTATAATAGTTATTTTGGTTTTGATACTAAAACCACATGGCTTATTGGGTAAACCTGAGATTAAAAGAGTTTAAACATTAAAAATTAGTAAATATATTCTTTTGTTGTATCCTGAAAGTACTGAGAGGTAAAATGAACAAGCAAGAATTTAAGGGCTTACAAAAAACCCTATACTTTGTACAAACAAACCATGGCAATATTGCCGAAGTGTTCCCACTGCTTTGCCCAGTGCGAGAAGCTGATTGGCTAGATGCTTGGGAATACAAGATGATTCATTCAAAATCGGGCTTAATAGAACAAGATTGTGTTTTTAGCACGCCACATCACAGTGAGTTTGACACTATTTGGCAAGTAACGCAATATGACAAAGAAAATTACAAAATTGAGTTTATAAGGCTAAGCCCAAACGAAAATATTGTAAAAATAAATATCCACTTAAAAGAGATTGATTCCAAAACTACCCAAGCAAATATTAGCTATCAACACAGTGCCCTAAACCCAGAACAAAATGATTTTATAACAAATGAACTAGAAAAATCATTTGAGCAATCTATGAACTGGTGGGAGAAGTCTATAAATCATTATTTGGCAACTGGTGAAATGCTAAAATTAGCTTGAAATTAATTAATAATTTAAAAACTTTAACAACTTAGCAATATAATGATATATTACTTATGTAAACAACTTTGGAAGGAGAACAGATGAAGAGATTTTTACTTAGCTTAGTTTTAATTTTTAGTATTGCTTTTGCACAAACAGGTGTTACTGATACTGAAATCCGCATTGGTACTTGGGGGCCACAATCTGGGCCTGCTGCTGCATGGGGTACGGTTATGGTTGCCATGGATGCTTATTTTCAGTATATCAATGATAATGGCGGTGTTAATGGCCGTAACTTAGTATTAGTTTCACGTGATGATGGCTATGATCCTGCTAGAGCAGTATCAGCAGTGCGTGAATTAATTGATCGCGAAAAAGTATTTGCACTTGTAGGCGGTATTGGCACAGCCAACGGTATGGCTGTTTTACCTTTTGTAAAACGCAATAAAATACCTTGGGTTAGCCCTAGTACTGGCTCTGGTGCATTTGCCAAGCAATCTGATGGCTTAATTTATGCTAGCTATACCAACTATGGCATAGAATCTGCTCTTATGACTCGCCACGCAGTAAACGAGCTAGGCAACAAAAAGATTGCCGTATTTTATCAAAATGATGGCTATGGTAAAGAAGGTCTAGAGGGCGTACGTAGTGAAGTTGCTAAATTAATCGCTCAAGGCATTGATGCTACTGTCGTTACAGAAATCAGCTATGAGCGCGGAGAAACCAATATGGGCGTGCAAGCCTTGCGTTTGTCAGCTAGTGGTGCTGATGCACTTGTAATGTATAGCACTCCTACAGCTGCTGCTTCGTTACTAAATGAAATTGGTAATTTAGATTATCATCCAAGAATATTAGCAACCTCTGCCCTATTAGACCCAAGCTTGTTGGCTAACCCTGGCATGCAAGGTGCATTGTTAGCTGCTTTCTTTAAACTGCCATCAGTAGTAGTTGGCGAGGGCAACGGTGACCCAGCTGCAGATGATATTTATGTCAATGTTGTTGCAAAATATGCTCCTGAAGCAGCCAAAGACCCTTTCCGTTCTTTAGCTGGTATTGCTTTTGCCCAACCATTGGTAGAAGCGCTAAAAGCCGCTGGCTCCGATTTAACTCGTGACAGTCTAATTGCTGCCCTAAATGCTCTTGAGGGTTATGACACAGGCCTGTTTGCAAATATTGACTTTACAAATGGTTATCAAGGTAATAATTCTATCAGACTATTAAAAATGACTCCTGAGGGGTTACGTATAGCTTCTGATTTTATTAGTTACTAAGTTTTTTGTTCAGACCCTCAAAGTTGGGGGTCTGAAGCTTATTTTATTTTATGGCAATATTAGAATTAAAAAATATCAGCCTGTCTTTTGGTGGTATAAGAGCACTAAACAATCTTAGTTTCGTACTTAATCCACAAGATGTTGTGGCTTTGATTGGGCCAAATGGCGCTGGCAAAACTAGTATATTTAATTGTATTTGTGGTTTTTATAAACCCCAAGAGGGGCAAATTTTATTTAAAGGCAAAAATATTAGCGGTTTTTCAGCTTATAAAACAGTGCAAATGGGCATTGGGCGAGGCTTTCAGAATATTGAGTTATTCTCGAGCCTATCCACATTAGATAACTTGTTATTAGGCAGGCATCGCCATGTCAAAACTGGCTTATTGGGGGCAATGCTGGCCTTGCCAAGCTGGCGCAATGACGAAGTAATACAGCGGCAAAAGGCCGAAGAGATTTTAGAATTATTAGATTTGCAAGCTTATAGGGATACCCCAGTTGCTGCTTTGCCTTATGGCGTTCAAAAGCTAATTGAGGTAGCCAGAGCCTTGGCAGTAGAGCCAGAATTATTATTATTAGACGAACCCACAGCCGGTATGACGGCTGAAGAAAAAGATGAGATGATGTTTCGTTTATTGCATATCCGCAAAGAGCTAGGGATTACCTTATTGGTAGTAGAGCATGATTTACGGGTAGTTAGCCAGTTGGCTGAACGAATAATAGTTGTTGACTATGGGCAAAAAATTGCCGACGGGCCACCAGCCCAAGTGCAGCGAAACCCAGAAGTAATAAAAGCATATCTTGGCCAAGACCAGTTGGAGACTATAGTGTGAATATACTCGAGCTAAACGCAGTAGAAAGTGGTTATCATAAGCGCCTAAATGTGTTAAAAGCTGTTTCTTTAAAGGTTGAGCAAGGCCAATGTGTAGCTATATTAGGCTCTAACGGGGCTGGTAAAAGCACCCTGCTTAAAACAATTATGGGCCTAATTGATGATGAACCCCGCAAAGGTGAAATAATTGCTTTTGGCAAAGCCATACAAAATAAATCTACCGAAGAGATTGCTCGCTCGGGCATTGCTTATGTAGTTGAGGGCAGGGGCATGTTCCCCGAACTAACTGTTTTTGAATCATTGCAGCTTGGTGCATTTCATAGAAAAGATAAAGCAGGCATAAAAAATGATTTGGATAAAATCTATGAAGTATTTCCACGCTTGGCCGAGCGCCCAAAACAGCTTTGTGGAACTATGTCAGGCGGTGAGCAACAAATGCTTGCTATTGCCAGGGCCATGATGAGCGCCCCCAAACTAATGATGTTAGACGAGCCCAGCTTGGGCTTAGCACCGTTATTAGTTCAAGACATTTTTCAAACTATTAAATCAATTAATAGTAGTGGTACTGGAGTTTTATTAGTAGAGCAAAATGCCACGCAGGCTTTGAAAATTGCTGACTATGGCTATGTTTTGGAATCTGGTCGGATTGTATTGGAAGGCACAGCCCAAGAACTTAGAGAAAACGAAAATGTGCGAGAACTCTATCTCGGAGTTAGCGAGGCAAAAACAGATAAGCGGATTTTTGTAAAACGACAACGCCGCTGGAACTAAAAAACTTGATTAGTATCTTGCTTTTTGCAAGCTGGTGAAGATCCTATATGGAAAGATAGCATAGTATTTTCATAAAATTATGCCAAATTTAATGGGCTACTTCTCTTATAAAAACTTTCCTAAATTGTTTTTATAAGAGAAGTAAGAAGATTGTGTGGCAAGCCAATATTAATAAGCCCCTAAAGTATATTGATATAAGCTAGAATATTAGTCTTTGACTTTGACATAAGTCCTTATAATTTACAACCATTTGTAAAAAAGACAAAAGTATTAGAATTAAAAAAACACAACTAATAATTCGAAATCTGGCTATAATTTTTAGGCATATCAGAAATCAAAACTTCTTAGCATTAGTTTCTTAGTTTAATAAAGCAAATCAGCTTAAACTAACAAATTAAGATTTGTGTAATAGCTCCTTATCTATAATACTCTATCAGCTTCGGCAACTATTTTGCCATAGAGGGAGGGTGATATTGTGCGAAACAAAAACTCAGATTTATATTATGAATATTTAGCAGCACTACAACCCTTGGTAAGAGTTGTCAGCATTGTAACTGGCTTACTAATGATTGCTATTTTAATGACTTCATCTATTTTTGATTTTACTTTTGCTCCTATAAAAGCTCCATTATTTTTAAAAGTTAGGTTATTGGGCTCTAGTATTTTTGTGGTACTAATTACTTTTTTATCTTTTTTACCTTGGGCTAAAAAAGAGCCAAAATTCTTTTTGTCTTTAATGATTAGCACCCTTGGGTTTATCAATGTTTGGATGTTTACCAATTCAGATACATATTTTCCACTTTTTTTAGTAACGCATGTCATATTAGTTTTTTCAATATCATTTTATAGGTTTAAATACGTAATTAGAACATTAAGTAATCTATTACTAGCAACACTTATCTGGCTTTGGCTATCACCAAATGTATCGTTAATAGAATTTAATATTACAAGCTATTATCTTATTGGAGCTTTTGTTATCAGCTTGGTGGCATCTTATCTTAGCGAAAAAAACCGCTTTAAGGCTTATAGCATTAACAACAGTCTAATTAAAGAGCAAAAAATAAATTCTGAACTTTTGCTCGAGCTCGAGCAAATTTCAAAAACAGATGAACTAACTAGAATAGCTAATAGACGTCATTGGCAAGAAGTAATAAACAAGCACTGGGATGCAGGAGGGCAATTTGGAATCGCCCTAATTGACATAGATAAATTTAAGCAAGTAAACGACCAAAGTGGCCATAAAGCCGGTGATGCTGCCCTAGTTGAAATTGCTAAAATTATGCAAAAATTGTGCACTGAAAATGATTTGGCAGCAAGGCTTGGTGGAGATGAATTAGCAATTTTATTTGCAGAAAAAGAATTTACTGATATTTATAAGATTTGCCAAGAATTAAACCATAATGTAAGTTCAGTTAAATTTAAAGAATTTCCAAAAGTTTCTTTATCAATATCTATTGGCATAGCTATTAAAGAGGCTAATGATATTTCTTATAGTGTTACCATGCAGCGAGCTGATAAGCAACTTTATTTGGCAAAAAACAATCGTGGTTCTATTTGTTTTGCAAACAAACATATTAACTCTAACTATCAGACTCTTGAAAGCAACTAAAAAACAAATACTCCTTACAATTCAAACTATTAATTGCTATAATTCTGAAATAAGTGCCTGACTATATTTTACTAATTGAAGACGATCCTGATGTAGCAAAAATAGTAAAGCGCTATTTAGAGCGTGAGAGCTTTAGGCTCGAGCATGCCGATAACGGTAGGCTTGGCTTAGAGATGGCTCTTAACAATCCGCCAAGCTTAATTATTTTGGATTGGATGTTACCAAAACTAAGTGGGCTTGAATTATTAAAAGACTTACGCAAACATCAGCAAACCCCAGTAATAATGCTAACCGCCCGCACCGAAGAGATGGATAGAATCTTAGGCTTAGAATTTGGGGCTGATGACTATGTGCTAAAACCATTTAGCCCCCGAGAGCTAGTTGCCAGAGTGAAAGCTGTGCTTAGAAGATTTGCTGGCGAAACAGCTAGCAGCGAGCTTGTTCTTAAAATTGGCAAACTTATAATAAACAGTGAAAAACGAACTGTGCACTATGCTGATAAGAGTTTAGATTTGACTGTGCTCGAGTTTGACCTCTTGTATATCCTGGCCCAGTATCCGGGCAAAGTCTTTAGCCGCAATGACTTATTAGATAGAGTTTGGGGTCGTGATTTTTCGGGCGTAGACCGAGTTGTTGATGTGCATATTTCTAAACTACGGCAAAAATTAGAATTTGATTCTAAACTTCCCAAAGTGCTGAAAACCGTTCGGGGAATTGGCTATCAATTAAGTGAAGATATATGAAAAAATTGCAATCACTAGGGCTTTTTCCTAGAATATTTATCTCATTTTTGTTGGTAATTTCAGTAGCTGGTATTACCTTGCTGGCTACTGGCATCACTTTTGGGCCAATTATTTTGGAACAGCATTTAGAAACACACAGTAATTTTGAGCAAGGATTAGTTGACTCAAAAACTATGCTCCAAGACTTGAGTATTAACTACCAACAAGCCCTGACAAAGTCCTTGATTTGGTCAATATTAGCAGCCGTAATTGTAGCTAGTGCTGTGAGTATTTTTGTGGCTTCGCAGATTGTATCGCCATTAAAGCGCATGCAAAAAGCCAGCAGCCGGATTGCCAAAGGCAACTATGTAGAAAGGCTAGATGCTTCTGGGCCTGGTGAGGTGGCCAAGCTTGCCGAGTCATTTAATGCCATGGCAGAATCACTAGAAGATAGTGAAATTCAGCGCCGTGAATTAGTAAGAAATTTGGCTCATGAATTTAGAACCCCCTTAAGCAATTTAAAAGGTTATTTGGAGGGCTTAGAAGATGGCTTATTTGAGGCTGATGATGAGGTTTTTACGGCTAGCAAGCAGCAAATTGATAGATTAGAACGCTTATTAAATGATCTTGCGCTTGTCTCACGGGTAGAGGCAAAGCAAGAGCAAATTAATATTAAAGATATAGATTTGGCAGAAATCTTTGGAAATTTAGAAAAAACAATTAAGACTTCTTTTATGAGTAAAAATATTCAACTGGATATTCAAAATATAGACCACGCTCTATGCTTACGGGCCGACCCCGATAGGCTCGAGCAAATCCTAATAAACCTCTTAAATAACGCTCTCAAGCACTCGGGTAAAAATGATAAAATAAGGCTCTGGGCTGATAATAGCCAAAATGACTTTGTTATAATTCATGTAAAAGATAGCGGAGAAGGCATTCCTAGCGAAGCCTTAAAACATATTTTCACCCGTTTTTATCAACTAGATAGTGCCAGAAGAAGCGAGGGCAGTGGCATTGGCCTAACCATAGCCAAGCACTTTGTAGAAGCCCAAGGCGGGCAAATATATGTAGATAGTGAACTTGGCAAAGGCAGTCATTTTTATTTTTCATTGCCAAAGCCTTAAGCCTCAGTAGCAGTATTTCTATAAAGCATAAAGCTAAATCAAAATAAGATGTCATAGTCTTTGTGTAAAATTAATACCAAGCTTAATGGGCTAGTTCTTTTATAAAAACCTTCTCAAGTTGTTTCCTCTCTTCATTGTTTTAAACATACTAGGAATTAAAACGTAAGAGGTAGTCTACTAGGCGGTGAGTTGACAGTATTTCTCAAATTGTTTTGTACATTCATATTTTACTTGAGTTTAGAGTTGTACAAAACAAAGAGCACCCCTAATCCCTTTGAAAATCAATAGTTTTTAACTAAAGAGCTTTGGAAAAACCACAATTAGGACATGTTTTAGGTCTATATTTAGTTTTTCTGATAACAGGATGC
>CAMZLP010000057.1 GCA_947311535.1 uncultured Deinococcota bacterium
AATGATTCATCTAATGGCAAGTCTTCATTGTGCATTACCCCAACTCCTGCATCTAAAACAGCCTGAGCAGTAACCTTAGCATCAGCCAATGAGTGCATTTTGTAATTGCCGCATTGATAGATATTAAGCTCAGGGATATCATCTTCAGAGGGTACTTTTAGGATATCTTCCATGCTCTTTTCCCAAGCTTTGGCAACATCTTTTTCATCTGGTCTGCCTAACAAACTCATATAAAAGCCAGTACGGCAACCCATTGGTGAAATATCAATTATTTCTACGGTATCACCGTTTAAGTGCTCACGCATGAAACCTGCATAGAGATGCTCGAGCGTATGTATCCCTCTACCACTAAGAGCCCCTTTGTTGGGAGCAATGAATCTCAAGTCAAAAATAGTAATATCATCGCCTGACTTACTCGTCATAGTTTTGGCTTGTCTCACGGCTGGTGCAGTCATTTGGGTGTGATCTACTTTAAAGCTATCTAATAATGGCATTTTTTCTCCTTTGGCTAGCAAAAACTGCTAATGTAATTATTATAGGTTTTCTAAAAAGCTAAAACAAGTTATACTAGCCTGTGTTAATAACAAAAGCCGATTTTCTTTTAAAGCCTGAAATCACCTTCTTGAACCACGGCTCCTATGGTGCAACTCCTAAAAAAGTATTTGATGTTTATCAGACTTGGCAATTACGCCTAGAACGTCAGCCTGTAGAATTTATAGCTCGAGCCTATCCAAATTTAATCTCTCAGGCAAGGCAGTCCTTGGCTAGCTATCTCAATACCAATAAAGACGACTTAGTCTATATTCAAAGCCCAACTTATGGCGTGAACTTGGTAATTCATTCTTTAAAACTAAAAGAAAATGATGAGGTTTTAGTATCTAACCATGAATACGGAGCTTGCTTAAACAGTTGGGAATATTACAGCCAAAAAAAGGGCTATAAAATTATAGAACAAGAAATATCTTGGCCAGTAACAAGCAGCAAACAGATTTTAGAAGACTTTTGGCAAGGTGTAAATGAAAATACCAAAGTAATTTTTATCAGCCATATTTGCTCGGCAACTGCCTTAAGCATGCCAGTAGAGGCAATTGTAAAGCGAGCCAGAGCAGCAGGCATTATGACATTTATAGATGGTGCTCATGCCCCTGGGCAAATAGACTTAGACTTGGCAAATTTAGGAGCGGACTTTTATGTAGGGGCTTGCCATAAATGGCTATGTGCTCCCAAAGGCAGCTCTTTTTTATATGTACGACCCAATATGCAAGAACTCATTGAACCACTGATAGTGAGTTGGGGTTGGGGTAACCACCGCAGAATGGACTATGGCTCGAGCATGCTCAATAATACTCAATACACCGGCACTAGGGATTTTTCTGAATATTTGGCAGTTAGTGCAGCAATTGACTTTCAAAATGAAAATAATTGGCCAGAGATTAGAAATAATTGCACTGCATTGCTCGATGATACTTTGGACCGTGCTAATCAGCTAAAAAATATCAGTCGGGTTTATCCAAAAAATAAAAACTTGTATCAACAAATGGGTTTATTAGAAATAAATAAAGATATTAATGTTGACGAAATAAAAGAAAAACTCTATCAGGATTATAATATTGAAGTACCAGTTCATGAATGGAACGGCCACAATTTTATACGAATTTCGATACAGGCCTATAATACCCAAGAAGATTGTGACAATTTTATTTCAGCCTTAGCTGAGTTAACTAACTGAATACTACTGGCAAAATGCAATCTTAAACAAGTTTTTTGCTTAGTCAAAAAGCTAGAATATAATTATGAACTTATCAGATTTACGAAAAGAATATACTCGAGCTGGTATCTCGAAAAAGAATTTAGCCCCTAACCCATTTAAACAGTTTGAAATATGGTTTCAGCAGGCAGTTGATGGGGATTTGCTCGAGCCTAACGCCATGACTCTCTCTACCGTAGGCCCCGATAATATCCCAAGCGCCCGAGTTGTTTTGCTAAAAGTATTTGACAATAATGGTTTTGTGTTTTTTACCAACTACAGCAGCAAAAAAGCCAAAGATATCGCCCAAAACCCAAATGTCGCTCTTCATTTTTATTGGCCAGCCTTTGAAAGACAATTACGCATTAATGGCATTGCCAAAAAAATAACTGCCAAAGAAAGCTTTGACTACTACAAAACCCGCCCCCGCGGCAGCCAGTTAGGTGCTTGGATTTCTGAGCAAAGCTCGGTTATATCTTCACGTAAACTATTAGAAATGCAATTTGGCAAAATCATGGAGAAATTTGCCAAGGGTCAAATCCCCTTACCAGATTTTTGGGGTGGATACCGAATAAAGCCAAGCAGTTTTGAATTTTGGCAAGGCCGAGAAAACCGCTTACACGACAGAATCTCTTATAATTTAATTGGCGATAATAATAATTGGCAAAAGAATAGGCTAGCACCATAATGGCAACAAGATTTGCCCATAGCAATATCATTGCCAAAGATTGGCGTAAACTTGCAGCATTTTATACAGAAGTTTTTGATTGTGTTTACCAACCGCCAGAAAGAAACCAATCAGGTCAATGGTTAGAAGATGCCACCAATGTCAAAAATGCAGAATTACAAGGTGTTCATCTATTATTACCCGGACATGGCAAAAACGGCCCCACCTTAGAAATATTCAGCTATAAAAATAGCATAGCTGGCCCTGAGAGCGTAGCAAACCTCACAGGTTTTGGTCATATTGCCTTTGAAGTGGATGATGTCACAGCCAGTTTGCGAAAAATTATTAGTTATGGTGGTAGCAACTTGGGTAAGATAGTAAGCAAGCAAATCCAAGGAGCTGGGCTAATTGTTTTCACTTATGCCAAAGATCCCGAAGGGAATATAATTGAATTACAAAATTGGACAAAACACCCTGCTTAACCAATATTTTTACGAAGATAGAGTACCCGCTTTTTTTATGGACATACTCTGGGCCAAAGGCTGGCGGCATTTTGGCAGCTATTTTTATAGATATTCACATCTACCCAAAAATGACGTAATTTATTCTGTTTTATCTTTGCGAATAAAACTATCTGAGTTTAAGGCATCTAAAAGCCAAAAACGAGTAATAAACAAAAATAAAGACTTAGAAGTTATTTTTAAACCAGCTTTTGTAAACCAAGAAGTAAAAGATTTGTTTGAAAGGCATAAACAAAAATTCAAAGAAAACGTGCCAGACAGCATCTATGTATTTGTCTCTAAAAAGCCTGCTAGCATTCCTTGTGAGTGCCAGAGTTTATGTATTTATAAAAAAGGTAAATTAATAGCCATTAGCTATTTAGACATTGGCGAAACATCAAGCTCGAGCATATACCAGTGTTATGACCCTAACGAGGCCAAACGCAGCTTGGGTGTATTTATGATATTAGAATCAATTAGGCATTCTAAGGAGCTAAATAAAGACTTTTATTACCCAGGTTACGCTTATAAAGAAGCATCTCATTATGATTATAAAAAACGTTTTGCTGCCATAGAATATTATGATTGGGAATCAGATTGGCTGCCGCTTCCAAAATCCTAATAAGCCACAAAAGGGATTAAACCCCAATCTCCAAGTCACTCATACAAAATCACAGCAATGCTAAACTGTAAAATATGGATTTAGAAAAAATCGCCTCTGGTGCACGGCTTAGCGTAGTAGACGCAATTAAACTTTATGAATTACCACTTTTTAGCTTGGCTGCCCTAGCTGACCAAGTTCGCAGACAAAGAACAGAGCCAGAAGTAGTTAGCTATTTGATTGATAGGAATATAAATTATTCCAATATTTGTAATGTTGCTTGTGCTTTTTGTGGGTTTTATCGCACTCGTAAGCAAGACGATTCATACAGCTTGAGCTATGCAGAAATTAGCCAGAAGATATATGAGCTCGAGCAGGTCGGGGGTACACGCATACTAATGCAGGGTGGCGTAAATCCATATCTTGATTACAGTTGGTACTTAGAGCTAATGACTCACATCAAAGAAAATCACCCCACAATTCGAATAGAAGCCTTTAGCCCCGAAGAAATTAAAGGGCTAGCCAAACTAACTGGCAAAACTAGCCTAACGGTATTAAAAGATTTACAAGCCGCTGGCTTAGACGGCTTACCCGGTGGTGGCGGCGAAATGCTAGTAGATAACATTCGCAAAGCCAAACATATCTCCCCCGCTCGTATCAGCACAGCTGAATGGCTGCATATAATGAGTGAAGCACAGTCTTTGGGGCTTTACACAACTGCCACTATGGTAATTGGCTTTGGCGAAACTCCTGCTCAACGGGTAGAGCATTTTTTGCGTATCCGCGAGCTACAAGACCAATCTTTATCTAAATACAATAATGCCTTTAGTGCTTTTATTAGCTGGACCTTGCAAACCCAAGGTGTTCGGATTGAAGGCAAAGTACCGCAAGCAAGCCCTCATGAATACTTGCAAAATTTGGCAGTCAGCCGCATATTTTTAGATAATATCAACAACTTTCAGGCGAGTTGGCCAACTATGGGTCACAAAATTGCCCAAACTGCCTTGCACTTTGGTGCCAATGATTATGGTTCAACTATGTTAGAGGAGAATGTTGTCTCTCAGGCAGGTGCCAAGCACAATAACACCGCCGAAAAAGAAATTATTCGACAAATTAAAGACGCTGGCTACACCGCTAAGCAACGTGACAGCTTATATAATTTTATCTAACTAAGGACAGTTAAAATCAAAAAATGAATACTAGGCTCAAAAAATAGTTCTAAGCTACTATAGATTTTATACTCCCAAGCTAGCTGCCTATTACAATAACACTGCCAAAAAAGAAATTATTCGGTAATTTAGAGATGCCTGCAATTTCAAATTTCCGTTTGGAGCAAGCCCTAGCCCGCCCTACTAAGGCAGCCCTAGTGGGTAAATAATAGAAAATAGCAAATTATACACACATTTATTCTAAAAACATGCTAAAATCACAATTAATTAATGAAAGAACCTCCTGAACCTCCGAGTTATTTTAAATATTTTGCATTTCCTACGATAGTTTTTTGGCTATTATTATCTAATATTGCCTTAGCTCAAGAAAGCTTAAAACCAACTCCCTATCTACAAACAAGCATTATTTTGGTGGTATTACTAATAATATCTGGGCTTGTATCTGGTGCCGAGACAGCGCTTACTGCAATTGGTTCTTGGAAAATAAAGCATTTGCAAGAAGAAGGCGAAGATCCAAATGGGATATTTGCTCTATTAGAGAGTGACCGAACCAGATTTATAACTACCTTGCTAATTGCTAATAACTTAGTAAATATTGCTGCCACTGCCATTGTCACTCGTTTGACAATTCAAATAGCCCAAGCATCTGGTTTTAGCGAGTCTTTGGCTTTGGGTTATGCAACTGGGCTTATGACATTTTTGATTTTAATATTTGGTGAAATCACCCCAAAATCTTTTGCTGTACACAATTCTATTGCCTATGCCAAATTCATTATCAGGCCGGTGCATTTTTTATCGCTGATTTTGTATCCGATAGGTAAATTTTTTAGCCTGATTACTGGAGTAATTTTACAACTGTTTAAAATTGAAACTAATATTAACCCACTTATTACCGAAAATGAACTGCGCCTAATGCTACGCAGTGCAGAAGAGCACGGTGTAATAGAAGAGCATGAAGAAGAAATGATCAAAGGGGTAATTGATTTAGAAGAGACGGTAGTCAGAGAAGTTATGACTCCAAGGGTTGATATGGTGACGGTTGCTGATACTGATAGTTTGATGGATATGCTCGAGCTTTGCCAAAGTAGCCACTACAGCCGCTTACCTGTCCATCAAGAAACCGTAGATGATATAAAAGGCATTGTTTATTCTCGCATGCTACTTGACTACGTAAACAACCCTAAGGCCTTAAAAGAGACCACAGTAAAAGACATAATGCTCACTCCCGAATACGTACCTGAAACTTTAAGCATCTTGCAGCTAATGCGAAATATGCGTAACCGAAAAAACCACATGGCCATTGTAGTTGACGAGTTTGGTGGAACCTCGGGGCTAATTACCTTAGAAGATATAATTGAAGAAATAACTGGCGAAATCTATGATGAAACTGACCCCGTAGAAAAAGAAGAATTAAGAGATTTGGGTGATGGTAAATTTATTATGCAAGCAACTATCAATATTGACGAAGTTGCCGAAGAATTAGCATTGACTATTGAAGACGAGGGTGAATATGACACCTTGGGCGGTTTTTTAACTAGTTTGTTTAGTTATATTCCCAAAACTGGTGAGTCGCTGGTTTATCAAGATGCTGAGTTTTATATTACTAATTCTGATGAACGCCGAATAATAGAGGTACGGGCAGAAATAAGTAAAAAGCCCGAAGAAGATGAACTAGTAGTAAATAGTTCAGAATGAATGTATATAGCTTTAAAGATATTGCAGTTCTAACAGGTGCAGGCATTAGTACCGAAAGTAGCATTGCAAGCTTTAGAGGTCAAAATGGTTTATGGAAAAACTATCGACCCGAAGAATTAGCAACGCCTCAAGCCTTTGCCAAAAACCCCGAGCTAGTTTGGGAATGGTATGCCCTGCGTATTAATACTGTTTTAAAAGCAAAGCCTAATAAAGCCCATTATTTATTAGCAGATTTGGAAAAAACAAGAAAACTAACCATAGCCAGCCAAAATGTTGACCAATTACATCAAAGAGCTGGTAGCAAAAATGTGCTCGAGCTTCATGGAAATATTAGCCATAGTCGCTGCTTGCAATGTGCTAATTTAGATAAATTAAAAATAGATTTTAAACATCCACCAAAATGCTCAAAATGTAATGAAAATACTAGGCCAAACGTAGTTTGGTTTGGTGAAAGCCTACCCCAAAATACCTTTCAAAAAGCAATACAAGCCTTTCAAAATTGTGATCTAGCAATGGTAATTGGTACATCAGGTGTAGTTGAACCAGCTGCTAGTTTGGCTAATCTAGCTAAGTCTAAAGGGGCTTTTGTTTTAGAGATAAATCCAGAGCTCACTCCGATTAGCCAGATTGCAAATTTATCGATAAGAGATATTGCTAGTACTGGCTTAGATAATTTGATAAATAATTGAAGCGAATGTTATTAAAATAAACTAAATTTTCTCCTTTATCCCTTCTCCTTTCCCTTAATTTGATAAAGGACATCTTTCTTGAGTTTGTTATTATGCATCAAAAATAATAAAAGCTATCAAATTAACTTAGCTAAAATATCTAGGCTCGAGCAATTAAGAATTGTTAACCAAATAATTAAGATAACGATTCACAACTGCCTTAAACTTATATTCATGAAGCAAATCACTTTATTTACCATCTTTTTGTTAGTACTATCTTATTCACAATCACAAGCATTTTTATCTAGCCCTTTTAGGGGCGATTACAGCTTGCTAGCAACTTTTGACCATGAGTATCCTATTTATAATCCAGACAGCCAAGGCGCTATCCTGAGCTACTGGGGTGAGCAAATCATGCTAGCTTATGACGGGCACAAAGGCTATGACTGGGCTTTGCCAAATGGCACAGCTATTTATGCTGCGGCTACTGGCATAGTTACATTTGCAGGCAGTACAAAAGCAACAATTTGCCCAAGCGAAAATAGACGAATTGCAGGTGGGGTATTAATAGAAATAGAGCACAGCATAAATAATACTGAATATTTAACAAGCTATTTACATTTAGAGAGGGTTTTGGTAACTGAGGGAGCTAGAGTTAGTAAGGGGCAAATTATAGGTTATTCTGGGCAAACTGGTACTTGTGTAGGACCACATTTACACTTTGAAACAGATAAGCTAGTTAGCGGACGCTGGATAGCCGTTGACCCCTATGGTTGGCAAGCTAGTTTTAACGATCCTTGGCAACTTCACCCCGAAGGCACAGCCAGCTCTAATTTATGGCAACAAGACCAGGCTCCTAAGCTTTATAGAGAATCCAAATACAATATAAATCAATACAATATCCCAATTGTTGTCAAAAAGATTCGTTCGATTGGAGTATTTGATAATCTATATCCCAATAATGAATTTTTTGAAATAGAAATACCTAGTAAATACCGCAGGTCATTTGTTGATTTAACTGGCTATTCTATTAATAATAATTTTGGAGAGCTTTTTAGGTTTAATGATGGGGCTAGGCTCGAGTCAAATCAAACTTTACGTATCTACTCGGGCTATGGCAATAATAATGGCAATACTTTATATTGGAATAGCCCCAAAGAACTTTGGGGCAACAGTGGATTTTGTCTAACTATTAGGGATAATTTCCAGCAGGTAATTGGCACCTATAGGCACAAAATGCCTAAAACTGCTTGTAATTAAATTAATTTAAGCTCGGTTTAAGCTCTTTTGCCATTCTTGAGCTTCTTCATTTGATTCTTTGACGTGGTATCTAGCAGCTTTAGGTAGACGAGATTTTAGTGATAAAGAATATTGAGAAAAGTGCTCTAAGGCAGTACTAACCGGCTGGCGCAAAAAGAATTCGGCAGCAGCTATTCTTTGAACAATTTGAAATGGGCTATGCTCGAGCAAATCCAAAACTTTAAGAATTTCATCACGGCTATAGTCTTCTAGCTGAATATCATCTAAGAAAAATACCGTAAAAGGCTTCATAGTAGCTAAGCTCTCTAAGACTGCTGAGAACCTACCTCTGGAGCTAATAATATTATGGATTTTTGCCTCAAGGTTTTCAGCGCCTCTTTCAAATAAACCCTCAGTAGCAAAATGCGGTTCTAAATCAATGGGGCTAATTGCAACTGATTTACTATAATCTACTAGTCTCTGAAATGCTTTCCAAGACCACAAACTTATTCTGCTAGAATTTGCAGGCGCAGACAAACGTAGCAAATCACGATGATTTGCAAATATAGCTACATAGTCTAAACCTAGGCTCCTACGTTGGTTCATAATCCCAGCCCAATCGAGGCTCTGGCCCTGTTCTAAAAAATGTACTAAAACAGCATATTTCCTTCTTCCCAAATTAATCTTAAGGCTCATTTTATCAGGGCCTAATACCGTTAAGCGGTAACCCATCAGGCGAAAAAAATCTTTCACATTATTATAAGAATGATTATCTGTTTTTACCAAAGGCCTATTGGGCAGATTCTCACTAGCTTTCAGTTCAATTTGTTTGCTTTGCTCGCTTGCTTGAATTTGCTTTTGTGACTGAATTTGCTCTTTTGACTGATTGCTTCTAATAACTTTTACATTAAAACCATCATATTCGTTTATATCTTCTTCCACTTTTAATATTTGCCAACGACCACTTTGATAAATAAAGCGCCCATCAATCAATAGTTTTTTGTGAAGCTTGTCTGTTTCAGCAATTTTATAAAACTGGCATATTTCAGCTTCTGAACGAGCTTGCCCAGAAAGATACAATTTATCTAAGACCTTATCTAAATCAAGAGTTTTATAGTTTGACCTAGGCGATCTGGTACATTTTTCTACTCTTAAGCTATAGCTGCCATCATCATCTAATAAAATAATAATGTAATCATTAACTATTAGGCTATTAGCCTCCATAAAGCTTTTAAAACCAAATACTCTTCGCTTATCAATTATTTGGATATTATATTCTTTTGATGAATGGGTATCAATCGCTTTCACTTCTCCCTCTGCAGGGAAAAGGCCTTTCATACTTGCAGGTAAAATAAGTAGACCACTTTTAAGACAAGTACTACTTAGGCGATATTTATACTCACTTCCTATTTTAATCATTCCCAACTCCACACCCCAGTGAATTAACAGAATTCAAAATTCATCTAAAAAACAAAGCTTAGAATTATGAAATACTAATGTCATATAGTTTGAAACTTAGCAATTCAAACTCCGTTAAACTTAGTTTAACTTATAAAAGCACTTGCTTGCAAAGGAAAAAGATTTAATGAACCCAATATTAAGCCAAGAATTCAAAATACCATTTGCAAAAATTACTGCAGATGACATAGAAACCGCCATTCCTGAGATTTTGGATAGCACAAATCTAAAAATTAAAGAGATTGTCAAAAACCCTGAAATAGCCAGCTATCAAAATACAATTGTAGCTTTGGAGGATAGGCTCGAGCCTATCGACCGAGCTGTAACTATTGTTTATCACCTCAAAAGTGTAAAAAATACCGCCTCTATCAGAGAAGCGTTTAATTCGGTTTTAGAGAGCATTTCAAAATTTTATGCAGAATTAGCCCTCAACCAAGAATTGTGGCAAAGGCTAAAAGAATTTGCTGATAGCCCAGCCGCTCAGGATTTAAAAGGCATAGAAAAAAGACATTTTGAGAAAACTATTAAGAGCTTTGTGCGTAATGGTGCAGATTTAGACGATCAGGCTCGAGCCAAAATTAAAGCAATTAAGATAGAATTAAGTGAACTCCAAAATAAGTTCTCAGAAAATGTATTAGACTCGAGCAATCAATTTGAATTAATCCTAACAAGCCCCGAAGAATTATCAGGCTTGCCTCAGTCCGTTTTACAAATGGCAAAAGAAGACGCAGAAAACAAACAAATCTCAGGTTATAGGTTTAGTTTACAAGCTCCTTATATAGTGCCATTCTTGAAATATTCAAATAACAGAGCCTTACGCAAAAAAATGCACAACGCCTACGAAAACAGAGCAAGCTCTGGCAAACATGATAATGAAAATCTAATAGATAGGATTTTGCTTCTACGGCAAGAATTAGCCCTTATTTTAGGTTACAAAAACTTTAGCGAGTATCAACTTGAAGAGCGTATGCTCAATTCTACTAAAAAAGTAAAAGACTTCCAAGCAGAAGTCTATCAAAAAACCCTCCCTTTTTGGCAAAAAGAACTTGATATCCTCAAAACTTTTAGCAAAGAGGAACTCCATATAAAAGATTTAAAACCTTGGGATATCTCTTACGCCATAGAAAAACTTAAACTATCTCAATTCTCTTTTGATGATGAAGAGTTACGCCCTTATTTTTCTTTAAAAAATGCTCTGGCAGGTCTTTTTGAAATTGTTAACAGATTGTTTGCAATCACAATCAAAGAAGAAGAAAATGAAGAGAAATGGCATGAAGATGTACGTTATTACAATATTTTTGCAGAAGATGGCAGTTTTTTGGGAGCTTTTTATACCGACCTGTTCCCAAGAGAAGAAAAACGCAGTGGAGCTTGGATGAATTCATTTATTACAGGTGGCCCCAAAGAAAATGCCAGCTTTAGCCCTCACTTGGGCTTAATAGTTGCAAATTTTAATAAAGCACAAAAAGATACCCCATCATTACTTAGTCACCGTGAATTAGAAACCCTATTCCATGAATTTGGTCATTTGCTCCACCACATGCTTTCTAATGTAGAAATAAAGTCTTTATCTGGAACTAATGTAGCTTGGGATTTTGTAGAATTACCCTCACAACTTATGGAAAATTGGACTTATGAAAAACAAGCTCTCGACCTTTTTGCCAAGCATTATAAAACCTCTGAAGCTTTACCTGATGATTTATTGAACAAACTGCTATCGCAAAAACAATTTATGCAAGCTCATTACCAAATGCGCCAATTGAGCTTTGGAGATATTGATTTAGCACTGCACAGTAATTATTCAAAAGAGGCTGATGGCACAGTAGTGAGTTTTTCAAGTAATATTATGGAAAACTATGCTATCAAGCCTGAATTTGCCCATAGTAACTTCATCAAAGCCTTTTCTCATATCTTTTCAGGCGGCTACGCTTCTGGCTATTATAGCTACAAATGGTCTGAAGTTTTAGAAGCAGATGCATTTACTCGCTTTAAAAATGAAGGAGTATTTAATTCTGAAACTGGTAAGGAATTTAAGGAAAAAATACTATCAAAAGGAAATAGCGAAGAAGCAAATAAGCTATTTGAAGACTTTATGAATCGCAAACCAAGTATTCAATCTTTATTAGATAGAAATTTAGGAGCCCTAAGCTCTTAAACAATAAAATAGATGCCCAAAATGTTGAAGATTCCTCTTTAATATCGTTATTAGTTTGCTAATATGTGTAGTAATTATGATTAGAACAGTAATTTTAGCAGTTAATGATGAGGATTTAGAATCAAAAAGAGTAAAAGATTCTATTTTGGAAATTCGCAAGCTTCTTAACCCAGACTATTTTTCAGAGTCTGAAATTCTAACAGTATCAGATCAACAAGCCTTAATACGCTCTATGCTCAGAAAACTATGTGAGAGAAATAATGTAGACCTAATTTTAACCACTGGTGGTACTGGTATGATGATAAAAGAACGAGCACCAGAGGCAACTAAAGAAGTAATAGAGCGAGAAGTGCCTGGTTTAGCTGAATATATGCGGATTGTTGGTATGCGCCATAGCCCCAGATCTTTACTCTTTAGAGGTGTTGCTGGTGTAAGGAATCGCACGCTTATTGTAAACCTACCCGGTGGACCTAAGGGTGTAAAAGATTCGCTTGCCGCCATAATTCCTGCAATAATTCCTGCAGTTGATTATTTGCTAGACCAGCAAGGAGCATTACCAGAAGTATTTAATCGTTAAATTTTGCAAGAAAATTTTAGATGGTATTTTTACAAAGCCTTTGTCAATCAAAAATTACTAGAGATAAGAGGCAAGTAGCTTGTATTATAATACCGTGTTGCAACTTAAAGAAGCCAAGTTTAATACAAGTTTTAGAGCTTTAAAGGCCTTTTGGTATTAGCCATAAAAATGCTAAAAGTATCCTACAAACACAACTCAATACTATATTTACTGCATACTTAGAAGTTAAGTGAATATAACAATCTCATTAATCTTTATAATTTCATACCTAGTAGCAATTCTGGGCATATTTCTACCATTTTTACCAGGTGTACCAATTGCAGCTCTTGGTACCTTACTCGCAGCATGGCTTGGTCAATTTCAAATAATTAAGCCAATCCATCTAGGAATAGTAATCGGTTTGACTATTTTGTCAATAGTTTTAGATTACCTTGCTGGAGCGATAGGTGCAAAACACTTTGGCGCTCAAAAAGCAGGGATAATTGGAAGCATTGTAGGCTCGATAATTGGTCTAATATTCTTTCCACCATTTGGCTTTTTGATTGGTGCCTTAGTTGGTGCAATAGTAGCGGAAATAATTGCTGGTAGAGAGCTAGAAGAAGCGTTTAAGGCTGGCTTTGGAGTCTTAATAGGTACTTTAGGCGGCATAGTTGCACAGCTTTTTATAGTGATTGCTATTGGCATAGTAATATTACCAACGCTATTTTAAACTAGCACAAGTTGCATAAATTAAGATATATTTATATATACTTTAGATAGTTGAGATTACTATCAAAACAGATTGGGAGATAAAATGGATCCAACAATGCTTCAAATTGGGCCTCTGGCTCTAAAATGGTATGGCTTTCTAATTGCCATGGGAGTTTTAGCAGGTACAATTCTTGGCTTAAAATTTGCAGAAGACCGCAGTTTAGACCCTGAAAAACTTCTTGACATGGCAGTGTATTTAGTAATCTCTGGCATAATTGGTGCTCGTTTAGTCTATGTGCTAACAAGCCCTAGTAACTTTTTTGGCCCAAATGGTGATTTTTTAAGCGTTTTTAAAGTCTGGCAAGGTGGAATTAGTATCCACGGTGGGATTTTAGGCGTAATCTTAGCCACCTGGGGTTATTCTAGAATTCATAAACTCAATATGCTGGCTTATTTAGATGTAATGGTGCTAATCGGTGCCTTTGGGATTATTGGTGGCCGCATTGGTAATATTATGAACGGTACAGACACTGGTGGGCGCTTGACCGACTTGGCCATAGGCTTTAACTGGCCCGCACCAGGTACTCAGACATTTGGTAAATTTGGCGAAATTGTTTTTGGTAAAAATCTTTGGCAGTTTTGGCCGCCAGCTTGTAATGCTAGTATTCCTCAAGGGCAGGCTTGTAGTGTACATTTTACCCAGTTTTATGGGGTAATTATAGGAGTAGTTTTAGTTGCTCTTATGTACTGGATTCTAAAAACAAATAAAACCCCTGGTTATGCTTTTTTTATGTTTTTGATATGGTACTCAGTTTTAAGAGCTGTTGTCGAAGAAACTTTCAGAGACAATCCTCTATTTTGGCAAGTTTATTTAAATAATAGTGCAGGTATTGGGTTTTTCACACTGACTCAGTTAGCAAGCATTGTTATAATACTAATATCGGTGTACGCCTTATTTACCCTTAAGAGTAAATAGGTAACACAAATTAAATTAAATGAATAAGGTTTAAATGTCATTAGCAGTAGTAATTTTAGCAGCGGGTGAAGGTACTCGCATGAAAAGTAAATACCACAAAGCCATGCAAGAAGTTTCTGGTAGGCCTATACTCGAGCATATCCTAAGAGCAATAGAGCCACTAAAGCCTGAGAAAACTGTTTTAATAGTTGGCTACGGTGAAAACCAAATACGCAACAGATTTAAAAACGATGAGTCGATTAGCTTTATCACTCAAGATTTTGAGCAAGGTTATGGTACAGGTGCGGCATTTATGCAAGCCGCCTCAAAACTAGCAGATTTTGATGGAGATGTTTTAGCTCTTTATGGTGACGGTCCTTTGCTTAAAACTGAAACTTTAGAAAAACTAAGTTCTGCTCAAAAAACCCACAGTGGCATGTGCTTAGTAACTGCAGTTGTAGCAAACCCAACAGGAATGGGTCGTATTATTAAAAATGATGATGGTACAATTGCAGCAATTATCGAAGAAAAAGATACTAACTCCGAGCAAAAAGCTATAAACGAAGTAAACCCTAGTATTTTTCTTTTTGATAAAGATGTTTTCAATATTGGCAAAAATTTAGATAATAAAAATGCTTCTAATGAATATTATTTGACCGATATGGTTGAGTTATATATAAAAGCAGGAAAAACTGTCAAAGCAGTAGTTGCCGAAGAAGAAGAAGTATTAAGCGCCAATGATAGAAAAGAATTATTCAATTTAGACAAAATTTTGCGTGACCGCATTAGAGACAAATGGCTAAAAGCTGGGGTCACTATGACTAACCCAGAGCAAACCTATATTGACGATACTGTTTTAATTGAGCGTGACGTTGTGCTCGAGCCTGGTGTAATAATTATAGGAAACACAATCATAAAAGAAGATGCCCGCATTGGAGCTTATTCTCATTTGAAAGATTGCATTGTTAAAAAAGGTGCAATTGTCAAAGCCTTTACTATTGCCAGTAATAAAACTTTTATTTAAAAATATTTCTTTAAATAAAAAAGAGGCAGTTAGGCTGCTTCTTTTTTATTTGGATAATAATTAGCCTAATCATTAAAGAGCCATTTAAGTAAAAATCGCTCATCTACCCTATTTTTATTGTATTTTTTGCAGCAACTAGCACAATAATAGCGTTTGCGGCTGCGCCTAAATCGCTTCTGCTCAAAATTGCAATTGGGACAATACAAAATATAGTTTGCTTTGATTCCTTGCACATCTTCCCCACTATATAAACGCTCTGGTTTTGCCCCTATTTCAAGACATTTGGCTTGCCATTTTTTACCATGGCCATCTTTAGGGCAAAGTGCGTGGGCTATTTCATGCAGAATTGTATCTCTTACTTCTTCTTCGCTATTAAGCTCTGTTAAATATTTTGAAAGGCCAATAGTTTTTTTACTGTAATTACATACACCAAAACGCCTTTTGGCATAATCGAACTTAAAAACCCAATCATATAGACCGTGTTTTTCTATAAGTGAAATAGCTAAATTTTGGGCTTGCTCCAGATTCATGTAGTATAGATTAACAATTCTATCATAATTTTTAACTTTTCTTTGCTATGCTAGATCTGAAATGATTAAGGAGTTGTTTTAAATGAAAAAAATAATTGTTCTTAGCATCCTTGCTTTATCAATGCTTTCTATGGCGCAAGATAGTACAAACCCTGTTATTGTGACCTTAAAAACCTTTTTAGTAAATACCATTGACGGGGTTGAGTCTTTTAAAGAATCTACCACCGCACGTCCTGGGCAAATTGTTGAGTACCGCCTTAGTATTCAAAATAAAGGTGATGAAGTTTTACCCGCTGGGATTGTTTCTATAGTTGGGCCTATATTAGAGGGTACAAGCTATGTTATTGATTCTGCAACTCAAAGTAGTAAGCAAGTACTTACAGAGTATTCTACAGATACAGTAAATTTTAGCGGCAAGCCTGTAATAGTCGGAGAAGGTGATAGCGGCCATGAGGCAAAGCCAGAAGAATATAAATCTGTTCGTTGGACTATTTTAGAAGATATGGCACCGGGTAAAGAATATAATTTTGTTTACCGTGTCAAAATGAATAAGAATTAATAAGCAAAAACCTTTAAACAGCCAATCATTTCAGATTGGCTGTTTTTTTATATCAAGAGCTAGTGCTAGACATAGCAATTTTAGGACATGTAAAACAAAGGCTATTCATATTTCAAAGCTTAGCCATTTACGTATTTCTTAGTCTTCTGGCTTATTAATTCTTAGTTCTGCTCTTAATCACACTGTTTAAAGCTTTTACCAAATTAATCGCATGTTTTGTAAAAATGCTAATAATACCGCTTGCCATACTCTCATCAAAAAAAGCGTATAATATGACTATTGTGAGTATACGGACTCGACTTTGGCACTTACTTAAAGCTGAAATAAAAAGCAATTTAATCTTTATTATCAAAATGGCAAATAGTAGTAGTTCATCAAAATATCAAAAACAGGCTCGAGCCAAACGCAATTATAGCTATTCCAATAACAATCAAACCGCAACCCCAAACAAAATAAAAAAATATTACTCTGCGCTCGAACTCGAGCAAGGGGCTAAGCAAAGCGAGGTAAAAGCGGCTTATATCAAATTGGTAAAAAAATATCACCCTGACAAATTTCAGGATGAAGAAAAAAAACAACTTGCTACCGAATTATTACAAAAAATAAATGAGGCTTATGCCGAAGTAAACGAGCATTTACTTCAGACGGCAAGCTAGTTTTATTTAAAAAGGTAGCCCTGTTTATACGCTGTTAATAAGAGCTTAATATCTCGCGAATAATCTTGATAACCTGCACTTACACCTTGAGTTTTTAAATAACTACCATAGACTAATACCTGAAAATCTTTAAACCATTGCGGTGCCGAATATTTTTCAAATGGGGCATAAATTGCCTCAATATCTGCTTTTACAGTGGCTGGTAAATTATTATAGTGTTTGCTGCGGGCTTCTTTAGCGAGCTTGTTAATTGTAGAAATATAAACTTCTAAGGCAATGCTATAGCGTGCAAAATCATTTGCCCCCCTCAACACTGCCAGTTCCGAAACAAACTCAGCATCAGCCTCGCCAGCATAGCCAGCAATATGGGCTAGCTCATGAGCTGCCACCCGAATAAAGAACGTATCTGATAGGCCTGAGTCTACATGTGCCTCCAAAAAGAATGGTGAACTCACGCCTGACGAATTGCCAAAACGAATTAGGCTGCCTTTGGGGAAATGCTTGATTTGGGGTAATATTGGCTTTATATTTGTGACTGCAAAAATAGTTTCTTTTAGGCTTTTATCAATTGAGCTTAGAGCGACGGTTTGGTCTCGGCTAGCATTAAAGTTTATTAGGATTTGCTCGAGCCTGTCCACAAAACTCTCTATCTCTGCACTAGTCAGCTCAATATTAGCTAAATTAAATTGTTCTTCAACAGATAAACGCTGATAATTGGCACCCCAAAGCGTGAAAAATAAAATATAAATTAACAAAATAATGGCAATCAAATTATCTATAGTCCACTGAAACCAAGAAAGAAACGACTTTCGATTCTTCCAACTAATCAGCAATGAGATAATCAGCCAAATAAAGATTAATATTATAAATAGCAAACTCAAAGAAAATGGAAATCTATCGCTAAAAGGCACTAAGACACTAGCAATTTTAGGATAAAGCCCGCGACTATAATGCTGCTCGAACCATTCGGCAGATTGTAAGCGAATAAAAAGAACAAATAAGAAAGCAGAAGTTAAGATTATTCTTCCAAATAATTTTGTTTTTGCTCGAGCATTTTCAACAGGAATGATTCCACCTCGCTAAGGTATTTTAACAATAATATAGGTCTTTATATTAATCTGAAGTCTAATACTGACAGCAACTAATCATTAAAATTGCAGGTTTTAAGGCTCCCGAAAGATTTGTCTTATTTCAAAAACCAGAAAAACCCTAGTGAAATCCCGAATTAGCTAGCCTGTACTAAATAAGCTATTGCTTGCTAAAATATTCCTCCAGTTTCTCGAGCCTAATCTGCCAAACCTGCTCAGCTATATAAGGCTCAAATCCCATTGCCTTATTAATTGCCAGCATATGCACATTAGAATCGGCATTACCCGTTTGGATATATTCAACATCTGGTCTAAGTTTCAAGATTTTTTCTACCATAGCTGCTTTTAACCACTTGCCTAAAGCATGTCCGCGGTATTCTGGTAACACCCCCGTACCACTTTGATAAACAGTCTTCGGATTATCCAAATCCCAAAATGTTTCAGTGTAGCCCGCTAATTGACCAGATTGTTTATGCCGAACAAAATATGTCCATCGCTCAGTAGCAGTAATCCGCAAAGACTCTTCGCCTTGTCTAAGCTGCTCAGGAGTTATTTTAAAATCCTCTATATCTAGATTATCAGTTGGAGCAGTATTCATTACTGCCATCATTTTTGCAATATCTTCAATCTCATTCTCTGGGTATTCACCTGACCAAAACCCCATTTCAAACTCTCTTGTTCTTGCAGCATTTTTATCTTGCCAAGATTTCATCAAACCTCTATCAAGATTTACCAAAGTCAAGCGATTCACATGCTCAGCTAAGCACATTTCAGCCCCGAACTTTTTAGCGAATTCTGCTCCAGCTGGTACTTTATCGATTGTAAAAGATATCAGCAAAGTTCGCCTATGCTCTTTGGCAATTTCCATGGCTTTTTGTAAAAGCAAGCTGCCTAAACCTCGTCTTCGATAGTTTGCTAAAACTCTAAGTTTAAAATCGAGTAAATGCTGATTATCTTCCCGATGAGTAACAATTGTAAATAGTTCGGCAACAATTTTGTTATCAATCCAAATATTCCATAGCTCAAAAGAAATATCTTTATGCACTTGCCAAGATTTAATACTTTTTATCGATGATTCTAAACTAACGGGTGGATAATCTGGGTACATTTCTACGAGAATAATATTTAGAAACTCCAGCCTTGTCTTAAACTGCTCATTTGTAGCCGATTCTGGCTCAAACAGTTTTAGTTCATATTCCATCATTTATTGCTCCTATGTTTTTTATCCTGTATTGCCTTTGCCAAACGCTCATTACCACGTTTAAAATTACCTGTCATTGTTGCCATAAGTAGCTGAGCATCAAATTTATCTAATGTTTTAATTGCTGCCAAAAATTCTTCAGCTTCATTTCCTTTAATCACCTTTACACGCTTAGCTTCCCAAGACAAAAATACTTTCCCCGCTTTTGCTGCTCTATAAGAAAATGGCTCTTCTACTAATTTATCTCGTTTATCAATCATTTTGTCAAATCCTTTGCGTAGTCAATACTAGCTGGCTGACGCTTAAAACCCAGTTTGTCATTTATGGTTAGCATGCCAATGTTATTAGATTCATTCCAAGTACTAATTACAGCTATTTTGCCATTTTTGGCGTATTCGATGCCACGCAACTTCATAGCTAATGCGATGCCTTTTTTACGGTAATTACGCAAAACCCCAGTTAAACCGGTATGCAAAAAATCATCAGCTTTAGAATCATAGAGCTCATGCATGCCTACATATTCACCGTTGTGCAAAGCAATCATCGAGCCTTTCAACTTCATGCGCTCATCATCAAAATGGTTTTGTACAAACCTCTCAAAACTCGGTTTAGTATATTCACCAACGCCAGGCACATCTAAATCTAAGCTGCAATGTAAATCATATATTTTTCTTTGATAGCCAGTACTTTTTTCTAATTCTTGCCAAGTTTTTATTTCTATAGCAGTAGGCAAAGGCAAATCAAAATTATCAAAATCAAAATCTGCAACATCTAAGCGGCTTTCAAATGAACGCTCTACTTCGTAGAAATCCCGCTCCAATAAAAATCTATTTTTGCGATGATAGTCTTCCCTAGCCCAAGAGATTATTTCAATTGCATCAAACTCTTTTAGAGCCTCAAGAGCATGAAGATAAAGAGCTTTGCCAATACCTTGTCCCTGATAATCAGGCAAAACTGCCAAAGTTAAATAAAACTTTTTGGGGTGAAAGTTGCTTTCACCATTTATAAAAACCACAAAACCGGCATCTTTTCCATTATTTTTGGTAATAAATCGCCTGTATTTTATGTGCTTGGGTCGGTTTTTGTCGTCTTTTTCTAATTCTTTGGCTGCTATTGGTTCTTCTGGGTGAGATTGATTCCAAATATTTTCAATTGATTGATAGTCTTTTTTAGTTTTCTTAGCTTCTCTAATTTGCATTAATTATTAATCTCCTTTTTTAAATAAACCCAAGCAGGCTCTTTTTCAAAGCCCATAGCTTCATTAATTGATAACATTGGCCTGTTTATTGAGTGATTACTGGTGGTAATTTTGGCAAAACCATGGTCTAGCGCATATTTTGCAGCTTGTAACTTTAGAGCCTGAGCAATGCCTTTGCGTCGATAGTTCTTCTTTACACCGGTTAGGCCTGTACCCATGGCATCAGCTGCCCTGCCCTTTAAAAGCATGCTTAGCCCTACCGCTTGCTTACCATCAAAAGCTAAGAACATGCTTTCATCAATTCGCAAATTACCTTTCCAAAAACGCTCTAACCAAAGTTCAAATGGCCAAATTTCCAATTCCTCTCCATGGGGAACATCAGCTAACAATTCGCTGACTAAGTCATAAATCATACGCTGACTTGCTTCGTTGTCTTCAAAATCTGCCAGTGTTTTAAAGCTAATACCGTTTGCCAAAGCTTTAGGCTCTGCCCAATCAAAAGCCTTGGGGTCAAAACTACTTAAATCAAGCCAAGACTCCCACATACGCTCAATTTCCACAAAGCCATTTTGCAAATAAAAATCAAGCTCATGCTGCCAATTCTCTCGGACTGAGGTTTTATAATAATCCGGCTTATGTTTTTGAGCTTTTTTTAATAATTCGGTAAATAGGATTTTTTCAAGATGCTGATATTCTGGCTCAATTATCATATTGACAATTATCCCAACAACTGAGCTTTTATTTAAATCTTGTTTTAAGCTAGTTGCTGCAATTAGCTCATTATCTGAATAAAGCAGATAACGCTCCATAAATGCTCCAGCGCTGTATCTTCCTTCAGTCTCTTTCAAAACTTCTAAGCCGAGCTGATTATCTGGGTGAACTCGATTATAAAATTCTAAGTATTCTTGATAATTTTTATTTTCGAATTTTTGCAAATTTACTTCCATTTTAAATCCTTTTTAAAGCCAATCCAAGCGGGTTGTTTTAGAAATCCAATTTTTACATCTTCTAATTTCATTTTACTCCTTTAAAATATATCTAATAAAATAGCTCAAAAAAATTTAAGGCAATGCCCCAATAAACTGGCTCAAGCTTTTATCTATGGTTTTCCTATTGATTTGTTTTTGGGTTACTTAGAAAGTGCTAAAGCACAAAACAAAACATAGACATTTGCAAAATCGCATCATAGTTGGAGGGCATTATTTTTATTCTATTATTCATTAATAAAACCCCCTTTCAAAGATTTAGCAGATTCTCATCTACGCTTAATAAAAATGACAATAGCATAAGACATTCTTTTTTACAAGCTTTTAGAACGAATTTAAAGGATTTTAGACTTTCATTTTTGAGGTAAACGCAATTATAAAACAGGGATTGCATACAAGCTTATTATCTCAATGCAAGAAAAAACTCCTTAATCCAGTAGACAAAGGAGTTTATATAAATAGATTTACAAACTTAATGCTTATATTAGAGGTTCATATCTCACAATCATACAAGTATTTTAAATTTACTATTCATCCTTGGCGGAGCACTGTGCAAAAGATAAACATGCTTCACACGTTGCCAACAGTCTTTTTGTAATACCATTCTCAATATAATAACAATCACCTTATCTGTCTAACTAATTAATCCCTTAAGTAATAATTCGGTATATAACTCAAAAAAATATCCACTCGACTAATCAAGTGGATAAAAGGAAGGAGGTAGAGTATCTTAGGAGCTATTAAAAATTAGCGGCTGCTAGATTTGGTTCTGCACGCAGCACGTAGCGCAAGGGGCCAGTCGGGGCAATTACATTAAATGGATAACAAGTTACTAATATCAAATTGCCATGATTGGCTTCTAGTTTTAAAGAGGTTTTTCGGGTATCAGCTACCTCACCTTGCATGATTGTGTAGCTGAATTTTTGACCATCTGGGGTTTCTAAAATTATCTGATCACCAAGGTTTAAATCTTGTAAAAACTCAAAATGGGTATCACGATGTCCGCTTATTACCGATGTTCCACCTTGCCCGGGTAAGTTGCTAGCCAGCATAAAACCTGGTCCAAAAGCAAGAGTTCTGCCGCTGGCACCCTCGAGCACAATCTGCTCAATACCTAAGCTAGGTACGCTCAATTTCATAATTGCTTTGGTATCTGCCCAAGGCCAAGGCTTAGCATTATCAGCACCGTTTTGAGTTTTTACCCAAGAGCGTTCTAATAATTCTTGTGCCAAAATTGCTTTTAAGTGGATATAGGCACCACTAGAGAATTGCCAAACTGCTAAGGAAAGCGCCATAACAATACCGATGTTCATAATAACTATTGATGGCTTCATGCTTTTAACCGCTCTTGTCTACGCTTTATAAATAAGACTATTGCAAATAAGAAGCTAATTAAGCTAATTAGCAAATTTACTGAAGCCGAAGTTGCTGTATTTGGGTAACCTAAAGCTTGGTTTGAGTTTCCTATTGTCACAGTTTTACTCATAACCATTGGGGCATTTGCAGCAGCAGAGCCAGCAGGGCTTGGGCTTACGGCATCAAATGAAGCTGTAACCGCCTCGGTCGCTGGTAGCATTATTTCATCGTCAACAGTTTGCCCTGCAGGAACTTCTAGGGGTAAATCTTCGCTAACTAAGCCTTCTTCGGCAGGGCGAGCAGGAGTTTTATCTACGGCAACTAGGCTAGTATAGTCAGTTATCAAATGATGTTTTAGGGCTAGTTCAGTAATAGCTTTTTCTATTCTAGAATAATCAGCACCACGAATCATCTCATCGTTTAGGCTTTCAATTTTTGCCCTTGCCCAAACTTGAGCAACTTCACCGTTGGCTGCATTTGCAAGGTTTACACTACGTGACCATGTTTTGCCAGCAATATTACCACTAATTTTTACCTGACCATTTGGCTTTGCTAGCTTAATGCTTAATATAACAGGCTCTGCAGCATATAAATTAGGAACTATCTTAGGATAAACTTCGCTACCTTGTGGCAGCTCTAAATCAACATTTGTTAGCACTGGTTTTTCTAGCTTTTCAAATAGCTTTGCCATTTTTTCTTTTACCTCGGCAACATCGCTGATGTATACAAAGCTACCTCTGCCAAACTCAGCCGCTTTACGCATAAAGTAGCTATTTGGGGCCGAACCTATGGCTACGGTAAATAAATTTGCATCTTTTAGTTTTCTTTCTATTAATTGAAAGAGCTCAGTTTCATTGCCAACGCTGCCATCGGTTATAAAGACTACTTGGCGTAAAAAGCCAGTGGCTGTTTTATTTTTAAGAGCAAGGTTTAAAGCAGGCACCATTTCTGTACCGCCATCAGCTTGTAATGATTTAACAAATTGATGGGCTCGAGCCAAATTTCGGGCATTAGCCTTCTGGCTTTCGGCAAATAACTCTGTTGCAGTTGAGTTAAATTCGATAATATTAAATCTGTCTCGGCTATTTAAGCGGTTCAAAGCTAATGCTAAAGAATCTTTTGCTTGCCTCATAGACGTACCAGACATAGAGCCAGAGGTATCAATTATAAATATCATCTCACGAGCAATAGTAGATTGAATATTTTCTAGCTTTGGTGGTACAAGCATTACAAGTGCATAACTTTGACCATTAATAATCTCAGTAAATACTGCAGCTCCAGGCTCATTGCCTAGTTTTGGAAGCCAATAAATTTCAAAATCTTTATCACTTGGGTTAGTCTCCAAATCAATACTATATTTATTTTCATTTTGCAAAATTCTTACGTCATGATAGCGACTCTCTAGCAAATCTAAAGGAAAACCAGCGTCTAATTCAATATGTATTTTTATAGGATTTACCGTAGCATTACTATAATAAGGAGTAATTTTAGAAGCATCTGGCACTTGGTCTGTATTAGCAGCCCAACCATTAGCAGTATTTTGATAATTTATATTTTCTTCGCCAAGAAGCTTAGCTCCTGGAATATAGCGTGGGGTAATTGCTAATGGAAAGCGCATACTAAAGCTATCGTCCTTTAAGGTCAAAGTTTCTATATAGCTAATTTCTATGATTATTGTTTGCCCTGGAGCAATGTTTGCAACTGAAGTTGTAAACATGTTTGGTCTTTGCTGCTCTACCAAACTGGTCTGATAACCTGCTTCTTTTGCTGCTTCATAAGTCTCTTTGGCTTGTTCTTTCTCTTGGATTTCACCAATTATTACTCTATCACCGATTATCATTTTTAGGCTGTCCACCGCAGCATCTTCTGGTAATGGAAATACGTATAGTGCTTCTGTCCAATTACTACCCGTATTTATAAAGCTTTGCTTTAAACTAACCCGAGAAACCATGCCAGATATTTTCATATCAACTACGGTGCTTAGTTTAGTAGCCGGTAAAAACTTACCCGGCGTATCCGTATAAAAAACCAATTCCCCAGAGCTAATATCATCAATATTAACTAAAGCTGATGCTGCCTCTTCTGCTCTTGTAAGGCTAAAGAGCAAAAGAGGAATCAGAATTATCTCCAAGGGGTTGAGATATTTAAAGATATTAAGTCGTTCAAAAAACTTGACTTCTGGCTTGAGGGCTTTAAGGCTTTTAGTTTGTAGCATTTCTAACTCCTTTTGTGCTTCTTAAGTTATTTACACACTTTACACACTATACTCTCTTTTGTCAAGAGCATATGCTTAGGCTCGAGCCTATATTAATCAACTCAAGGTCAAAACCCCCAATAAATCCGTAATATATCGACTTAATTTGACAAGCCTTTAGTTTCTTTTTAAGCAAATATTGTTATGCTCTAATTGGTTAGCAAATTGCTGTAAAATATCTAAAGGAGAATTAAAATGAAAAAAATAATATTTTTATTAATAATATTATCAGCATCAATTCCCACAGCCTACGCCCAAGAAAGCTATTTTGGAATAACTGCATCAGCAATTATCAGCCCTGTTGGTATTATCCCATTACCTGGTTTGCAATATGGAGGCAAAATCGATAATAACTTAGAATTTAGAGTTTCTTTTGAAAGTTTAATAGCCGTTAGTTCACTCAGTACCGATATTTTATATATAGAAGCACTAGCTGAAAACAATTCTCGCTATTATTTGGGTGGCGGAGGAGATATTTTAATTTTAGTCATCCCTTGGATTAGTGGAGCATTGCCGATTGCTATTCATGCAACTGCTGGCTACGAGCAGCTTTATGACAAGACAGGAGTTTTTGCCGAACTGCAACCGCTTATTACATTTGGTGGTATTGCCCTAAAAACTAAAGCGGGCATAAACTTTCATTTTTAACTATGCCAAGAAGCTTATTTAATAAAGCCCTCGATCTTTTCATATTTACGCCTAGAAATTACCCACCAATTAGCAGAGTTTTTAACAAATTTAGTAGTAATATTTTCTTTGCTATAAAACTGCAAGATATTTAAATCTAGGTATAAAAAGCTCAGATCAATTATTAAATCAAGCAAAATATCTCTTGCCCATTTCAGTAAACAAGCATTTTCATCTTGCTTTAAAATTAAATGCCCTAACTTATCTTTAATTATTATATGGATAGTGATTGGCAAATTGCTAGTAATTTGACCATCTGCCCCCAACTTATCTGCATATAGTTCTATGCTTTTATTCTTTAGTATGTAACGAGCTAGTTGTTGGGCTTGCTCGTTGTTGTATAATAATGACAGTTCATTTAATATTTCAAAATAACGTTCTTTTATTCTTACTAGCTCACGTTCAGAAAAACGCAAAGGATCAAGCAAATCATCATCTATTTGGATAAGCTCGAGCTCATAGTTTTCAATAAGTTCCTGAGTACTTGGCTCCTTAGCTACAAGTTCTGGCTCAATAAAAGCTTCTCTGCTAATTAGCTGTTTCTTATAATAGCCTTTTAAAGCAGCCTGATAGCTGAGTATCTTGGCATCTTTTATTGAGCAAACCTGAGTTGCAATATTATTTATAAACTCAGCATCATGGCTAGCAAAAATAATTGATATATTGGAGTCTTTTAAAGCTTTTTCCAAAAGAGTAATCATTTCTAAATCCAAATCATTTGTTGGCTCATCTAGTATTAATAAATTAGCTTCTGAGGCAATAATTATAGCAATAGCAAGCCGCATTTTCTCGCCACCTGATAGAATTTGTGGGTTCTTTTGCCAATTTTCAAAAGGGATTTTTACAAGAGATAAAAGCATTTCGGCTCTTTGCTTAGTCACATAGTTTGTTAGCTGATTTATGATTGGTATTTTGGCCTCTAAACCACGATTTTTTTGGTCAATATAGAGTAGTTTGCTTTCTTTAGCCCAATATGTTTCTCGTTTGGGGTTATCAGATTCGATTAAACCAGCAATCATTTTAAATAGGCTGGATTTACCACTAGCATTTAAGCCTACAAATGCAATTTTGTCGCCCTGATATAGGCTAAAAGAAATATTATCTAGTATTTGTTTTTGTCCATATGATTTAGAATAGTTTTTTATTTTTAATACTAAGTACTTAGACCTACTAGCCTTTAGTAAGATTGGTTTCTGGTTTTTCTCATTTTGGATAGGCTCGAGCCTATCCAAATCCCGCTGCAATCTTCGGCGTTGGGCTTGAACCTTAGTTGTAGCAATCTCTCTTAATTTTTGTTCTTGGGCTTTTAGTTTTTTTGCTTGTTTTCTGTTTAATAAGTTTTGTTTTATTTTGGACTGGGTTTTTTGATTTTTTTGTTTTAAGTAGCTATTATAATTGCCCTTATATCTGTCTAATTTTCCCTCGTTTAGCTCGAGCACCGCCCCAACAACCCCTAATAAATCTCTATCATGCGAAACAAGCAAAAACGCAGCATTAAGTTTTTGTAAACGTTTTTTTAAATACTGCCTCATTTCAATATCCAAATGATTTGTAGCTTCATCAAACAAATATAAATCAGCTGGGCTAGCCAAAACCTTTACTAATTTTAAACGAGCCTTTTCTCCACCAGATAGTGTCTTTAAGGTTTTATAGTAGTCTTTTTCAAAAAAGCCAAAAGCTTCTAGCTCTTTCTTCAAATTATTTTCAGCTTTATAAGCGTCTAAATCCTCAAATCTAGTTCTAAGCTTGGCATATTCAATCAGCTTTTCTGGGCATTCTAAATCTTTTTCAAGTTCTCTAATATTTTTTTCTAAGTTATCTATTTCATCAAGTGCTGCTCGAGCATATTCCCAGACAGTAGAATCATCATTTAATGTTTCATTTTGTTTTAAATAGGCTATTTTTAAACCCGGAGTAGTTTTGATTACCCCCAGCTCGGTATTAATATTTTGAGCGATATGCTCGAGCAAAGTTGATTTACCAGCTCCATTAGAAGCAATCAAAGCTAAGCTTGCATCTTGCTCTATAGACATAGATAAAGCAGTAAAAAGAGATTTTCCTGCTATGCTAAAACTTAGTTTATCAATTCTTAGTAATTCCAAAACAAAAGCTACTGCCTAATTCTTATTAAGAGCAATCCTATCTGGCTTCATGGTATTTATAGCCTATTTTTTTAACAGCTTGTTCAGCCAACAATTTATCTTTAGTTCTATGGATAAAAATCACGTATTCATCAGATTGAGTGTCAATAAATCCAATCTGAAGACCGTACTTCCGTAAGGCCTTATCATAATCCAAAAAAACATCCTTGCTAGAAATACTGGCACTATCTGGATAACTACCAAGACCCGCTTCTATAAAATCAAAATCAATATCAAAATTTAAATCTAAGGCAAGTATAATACTTAATCGCAATTCCTCAATTTCCTCTTTCCAATCAAGTGCTGTTAATAGTTGAATATTGGTATTTTCCAAATGCTCTAATAGATAATTTAAGCTAGTCATATAATAGTCATCATTGCTAAAATCCTTTAGAGAATTAATACTCTCAATTAGATTTTTATGATAGCCTTCAGGTAAGCATATTTTTACCAACTCTCTAAAACCTTGTTTTTGAATTTCTGGCAAATCTGGCAGCTTTGCAGTAATATCTTCTTCATTTAGTTCCAGTTTTTGCTTAAATCTATTATAAGGGCTTTTAGGAGATTCATTTGGCCCCGATTTAATTTTTAGGAAAATTGCCCAAACAATCAAAACGATTAATACAACTAGCATAATATACATAATTTGCTCCTAATCTATAACTCTTACACAATTTTAAACTCTTCAATCATCTTTCAATTCATATATCTAGTCAACTGCTACGGTCAATATTTGTTAAGCAGATATTGACTCGACATCCCAAGGCTGTGATAAATCAATAACCATCAATTCAGTGTTTTGCTCTATCCTTTTTCCAGTAACCCTACAGTCTATAAAACCAAGCTGTGGATATTTTGAATCTTCGTTTAATTCCAAACTACTAACAACAGGTAATTTTTCATTAATAGTCCAAGTTGCATTATAGGCATCTTCAAACTTACATTCTACCCAGCCAAATTGGCTCGAGTCTAAATATTTAGTAATCCAAATTTTAAGAGCTATCACAATTAGATTATATTGCTATTTATTATTTACGCTTGTTCTTTTAAATTATAGCCACTCATCTTCGCTATAAAGCACTCCGAACTATGGACCAACAGATTTCTAAAATCTACTTATTGCTCCTAAAGAATCAAATTGGATTTGCAAACTACCAGAAGCTTTAAGCAGCATATAGTCTCAACCCCAAAGCTCTCGTCTTTCAACATCATAGTCATGGCTCCACAAATTATGCCCTAAAAGCCTTAATTCTTCAATGACAGCTAGGCTTTTTGAGCAGTATTTTCCCCAATCATCTTTATAGTTTTCTAGTCTTTCAGATAATAAAGGTTCTAAATCTTTTAAAGCTATAGCTCTTTCTAAGTCATCTAACAATTCAAGTCTTTTTCGAGAAAATTCTTTTATATCCATTTTTTAAGCGGCTAATCAATGCAATAAGACCCAGAATAAGTGAGTAATAATTTTGCTACGGCTCGAGCCATCTCAATTTGTAGATTTGTGATAACAGTGAACACTCAGATACAATTATATGTTCTTATATTTCCCATCATCAGGGTTACTCAAAAAACCATTTTTAATAATATAATTTATTTCTCTTATCCCATCAGGCACAGTCTTTGTAATTTCAAAACCAAGTTTTTCTTTGATTTTTTCAAATGCAACCCGATAATCCCTAGGGTCTTCGTCTTTCTTTACATAGCTAATTTTAGCCTCAGGGATTTCTTTTTTAATAAGCTCTACCAAAGTCTGCTTCTGGTAATTTTCGTTGCTATCGCCAACATTAAAAACATCAAATGCTACTTTTTCTGGCGCAGACTTTAATACCAATACCGCTGAACGCGCTAGATCTTCAACATGGCAATAGGGTCGCCAAAATTGCTCTCCAAAAACTACTAATTCTTTGCCCATTGCTAAATCTTTAGTAAATTCATTTACGGTTAAATCAAATCTCATTCTTGGTGACAAACCATAAACTGTAGAATAGCGTAAACATGTCGGCTTAGAATTATTATCTTTTGCTTGCCCTAACAAAAACTTCTCAAATTCTACTTTTGTTTCGGCATACAAAGAAACTGGTTGTAATGCTGATTCTTCGTTTACAAAGCCGTCAGCGTTTTTCATTTTGCCATAATTAGAACAAGTGGATGCAAAAACAAAACGCTCTACCGCTGCCTTTTCAGCTAGCTCATATAAAGCTTTAGCAGCATCTAAATTAATCTCTTTAGTTAGATCTGGTTCTTTAGCGCAAGCTGGATCACCAACAATTGCAGCTAAATGCACTATCCCCCAAACATCTTTTACAGCTTCATTCATCGCTATTTCATCACGAACATCTGCCTTAATAAATTCAAAGTTTTTATTGTCTAGTAAATCAATTAAAGATTCACCACCAAAGCGCAAATTATCAACTACTCGAACCTTAAAACTATCATTTAAAAGTTGCCTTACCAATACCGAACCAATATAGCCCGCTCCACCAGTTACTAGTACACGTCTCACATCTTATATCATGGCCCATTTACTAATGTTTAGTAATAGCAATAATCACATATTTTTTTGATAATATAAATATAAGGAGAATTTAATGTTTAAAGATAATTTATTGTTAGGAAAAACCATTTTAGTAACAGGTGGTGGCAGTGGCTTAGGTCGTTCAATTGCCAAAAGATATTTAGAACTAGGCGCAAAAGTTGCTATTGCAAGCAGAAGAATCGATATGTTAAGAGAAGAAGCCGAAAAGCTAAGCAAGGAAACCGGTGGGCAAGTTTACGCAAGCCAAGTTGATGTCCGTAATCCAGAACAAGTTATAGATATGATTGAAGACATAGAAACTAATTTTGGCAAAATAAATGTGCTGCTCAATAATGCAGCAGGCAATTTTATATCACCAACTGAAAGACTATCTCATAGAGCCGTAGATGCAGTTTTAGGAATAGTATTACATGGAACGTTTTATACAACTTTAGAACTTGGTAAGCGTTGGATAAACCGAGAGCAGTCTGGCAGTATTTTAAATATAGCTGCTACCTATACCCAAAATGGCTCAGGCTATGTTGTGCCCTCTGCAGTTGCCAAAGCAGGTGTAGTTAGCCTAACTAAGTCTTTAGCTGCCGAATGGGGTAAATATGGTATTAGATTAAATGCAATTGCCCCAGGACCATTCCCAACCGAAGGTGCATGGTCTAGACTTATGCCAACTCCAGAAATAGAGCAATTATTTATGGACCAAATCCCATTAGGTCGGGTTGGCAAGCATATAGAACTAGCAAACTTAGCTAGTTATTTAGTTTCTGATATGGCTGCTTATATAACAGGTGATTTAATTACTATAGATGGTGGTGAAACCGTCTGGAACGCTGGTGAATTTAATATCCTGGATAAAGTCACAAAAGAACAGTGGGATATGCTTAGTCAAATGCGAAAAAAATAAAAAAAGCCCAGAAGCAGTATTTGCTTTTGGGCTAATTTCCAAACATTTTAAAGCCAGTCTACAAGCTCAATATATGCTTCTTGGGTATTATCACCACGTCTATGTCCTAGGCGGTATATTCTAGTATATCCGCCAGCACGATCAGCATATTTGGGACCAATTTCAGCAATTAATTTAGCTGCAATTTCATTGTCCTGGATTTCTTTGCCAACCAAACGTCTTGCGTGCAAATCGCCACCCTTTGCTGTTGTAATCAATTTTTCAGCATAAGGTTGCAGGTTTTTAGCCTTTACAAGTGTTGTTTTAATGCGGCCATGGCGAAACAATGAAGTTGCTTGGCTACGCGCAAGAGCCTTACGGTGGCTACTATTACGGTTTAATTTTCTTCCACTTTTTAAGTGTCTCATTAAATTACTCCTTTAACTTAAAGCCCTGCGAGCCTAAAGTCTCCTCGATCTCTCGTAAAGACTTTTCACCAACTCCGCCGACTTTCTTCAAATCATTGCGTGACAATGCCAAAAGAGCATTAACAGAATCAATTCCTTCTTCTTGCAATGAATGCAGCACCCGACTAGACAAATTTAAGTTATCTAAACTAATATGTACAGCAGGTCCAGCATCAAAATCATTGGCTTCTGCTGAGCCAAGCTCATCTGCATCATCACTACCGTCTTCAGCTCTAATTTCACTACCAAATACAGTGAGCTGTTCACGCATAATCTCAACAGCGGAACCAAGAGCTTCTTTTGGGTTAACACTCCCATCAGTCCAAACTTCTAATACTAAGCGATCCAAATCAGTCTTTTGCCCAACTCGAGTATCTTCAACTCTATAAGCAACCCTTTTTACAGGAGTATAAATTGCACTAACGGGTATCGAGTTAATTCTATCTTTAGTATTATGAACCTCAGCAGGAACATAGCCAATACCTGGCTCTACTCTTACTTCCATAACTAATTTACCCTTTGCAGTAAGTGTAGCAATATGCAATTCAGGATTAACAATTTCAACATTTGGAATATTATCAAAGTTTTTAGCTGTTACGTTAGTTTCACCTTCACTACGCAGGGTTAAAGTAACTGGTTCATTATCATGTAATTTGACTACTAATTCTTTTAAATTAAGAATTATTTCCATTACATCTTCTTTAATACCCTCAATTGTCGAAAATTCATGAAGAACATCTTCAATATATACACTTGTTACAGCAGTGCCAGGGATAGAAGATAGCAAAATTCGTCTTAATGGTGTACCTAAAGTTTGGCCAAAACCTCTAACTAGAGGTTCGACAATAAACTCACCATAGGTTTCCGTTGTTTTCTCGGCTTTAAATTGTGCAATAGCTGATACCATAATTACCTCGAATAATACTCAATTATGTATAAAATATTAACAGGTACGTTTAAATCTTCAGTTGCAGGCAAAGACATAAATTTACCTTTCATATCATCTGAATTAAACTCTAACCAAGGTAAAACTTTGCCTCGCCTAGAAGCCTCGATATTATTTTTAATAATTACATTGCTCTTACTACGTTCTACAACCTCAATTGTATCACCAGGATTAATTCTGTAAGATGGAATATCCAAAACTTTTCCATTAACTTTAATATGCCCATGAACAACTAACTGCCTAGATTGACGACGAGTATAAGCAATACCAAGACGATATACTACATTGTCAAGCCTTGACTCTAGCAATTGTAAAAATACTGTTCCTGATGCACCTTCTTTAGCAACAGCCTCAGCAAACAAACGAGAAAACTGTTTTTCGCTAACGTTGTAATAAAAGCGTAGTTTTTGCTTTTCGCGTAAACGTACACCATAGTCACTACGATTGCCGCGTCTACGGCGTTGACCATGTTGCCCAGGTGGATATGGACGACGTTCTAAATAACGCTGAACTTTTGGTGTTTCACTTAAGTTAACACCTTCACGACGGCTAATTTTTACTGCAGGACCTCTATAACGACCCATATTGTCTCCTTAAATTATGCATTACGCTTACGACTTTTTAAACGGCAACCATTGTGTGGTGTTGGGGTATCATCAACAATAGAGCGTACATTTATACCAGTTGCCTGAATCGAGCGAATTGCCTGTTCACGCCCAGTACCAGTACCTCTTAAAATTATATCAAGCTGTGACATACCAACATTTTGAGCTTTTCTAGTAGCATCAGCTGCTGCAAGTTGAGCAGCATAAGGCGTGCCTTTTTTAGAGCCTTTATAACCAATAAGACCTGAACTAGACCAAGCAACAGTATTCCCATCTAAATCGGTAATAGTTATAATTGTATTGTTATAGCTTGCATGAATAAAAGCTTTTCCTTCAGGAATATTACGCTTACCACGCTTTTTCTTAGTTGTTTTTTTAGCTTTAGCCATAATATCCCTCTATTTCCTTGGTGCTTTCTTTTTACCCGCTACTGTACGACGAGGTCCTTTACGGGTACGTGCATTAGTTTTAGTCTTTTGACCGCGTACAGGCATACCTCTACGATGTCTTATGCCTCTATAACAACCAATATCCATCAAACGTTTAATATTCATTAGAACTTCACGTTTTAGGTCACCTTCAACTTTAAAATTCTGATCAATATAAGCACGGATTTTTTGTGCTTCTGCCTCTGTTAAATCCTTAACTCTAATATCAGGATCAACTTCTGTAGCTGCTAATATTTCTTGTGAGCGGCTTAAGCCTAGACCATAAATATATGGGAGAGCATATTCAATACGCTTATTTCTAGGTAAATCTACTCCAGCAATTCTTGCCATATCTAACCTTGCCTCTGCTTATGTTTTGGATTAACTGAACAAATGACAAAAATTTTGCCATGTCTTTTAATTACCTTACATTTATCACACATCGGTTTTACAGATGCTCTTACTTTCATCAAACAACCTACTTCCTATAAACAATCCGACCCTTTTCAGGGTCATAAGTACTAATTTCGACAACTACCCTATCTCCAGGTAATATTCTTATATAGTGACGTCTCATTTTACCACCAACATGAGCCAAAATTTCAGGACCAGCGTCAAGTTTAATAAAAAAGGTAGTATTTGGACGTGCTTCTAAAACAACTCCTTCAGTACGAATAACATCCTGAGTTGTCTCTTCAGGGCGCTCTTTACGTTCATTTTCAACACGCATTGGTCGTCCTTTTCGTTTTATTTTACGCTTTGCCACTAAAACCTCCTACCGAAGCCAAACTAAAAACAGGTTGACCTTTTTTAGTTAATATCTTAGGTCCCTCTTTAGTAATAGCTACAGTATGCTCATAATGAGATGCAAGAGAGCTATTTGTTGTTACTGCCGTCCAGCCATCAGCCAAAATTTCAACAGCTGTCTGGCTTTGGGCTACCATTGGCTCTATTGCTAAAACCAATCCTTCTCTTAAAACAGGACCAGTTCCTGCTTTACCAAAATTTGCTACCTCGGGTCCTTCATGAAATTTTCTACCAATTCCATGTCCTACAAATTCACGAACAACCCAATAACCAGCATCTTCAACATGCTTTTGAATAGCAGCAGAAACATCACCTAATCTATTTCCTACCTGAGCTTGTTCTAAACCCACATAAAAAGACTTTTCAGTCACATCGATTAAGCGTGCAGCTTCTTGAGAAATATCACCCACAGAGTAAGTTTTCGCCATATCAGCTGCATAACCTTTATAAAAAGTTCCTATATCAACTGAAACTATGTCTCCAGATAATAATATTCGAGAACTTGGGATACCATGTACAACAACCTCGTTAATTGATGTTATCAAAGTCTTAGGATAATTGTACAATCCTTTAAAAGCGGGCTTAGCGCCCTTTGAGAGGATAGCATCTTCTGCAATTTTGTTCAACTCTAAAGTACTAACTCCAGGTCGAATACTTGCAGCAACAAGTTCCAAAGCTTCACGATTGATATCTGCAGCTTCGGCCATAATAGCTATCTCGGTAGGTCGTTTTAAAATCAAGCCAAAACCTCTGAAATAGTTTTTGCGACTTCTTCTACAGTGCCCGATCCATTGATAGAAACAAGTTTATTTTGCCCTTGATAGTATTCAATCAGTGGCTTAGTTAACTCATGGTATACTTTCATTCGATTTCTAATTACTTCTTCATTATCATCGCTTCTACCTAATTCAGTAGCTCTATTTAATAAACGAGAAATTAATTCTTCTTCATCTACTTCTATTAGTATAGTAGAGCTTATATCAGTAGACATCTCTTCTAAAAGTTTATCTAAGGCAATTGCTTGGGCGGTAGTACGAGGGAAACCATCTAACAAGAGGCGTATAATTTGCATAGACTCGAGCTCAGACCTAACCATAGCAACAATTAAATCATCAGATACTAAATTTCCTGCATCCATAATAACTTTTGCTTTTTTACCTAAGTCTGTATCTCTTTTTACATGATCTCTTAACATATCGCCAGTTGAGAGCTTTCTAAGAACTCTAGAGTTAACTAAAATATCAGCCTGAGTACCTTTACCAGCACCAGGAGGGCCCATAAGCAATACAATTTCTGAACATGAGCACTCGTTAGACATTTTAGAAACTCCTTCCACGACCGCGAATACGACCCTTACTTACAAAACCTTCATAGTGACGCATAGTCAATTGGCTTTCAACTTGACGCAAAGTATCTAAAGCAACCCCTACCATAATTAGTAAGCCTGTACCAGAAAAAACAAAAGGTAAATTACCAGTATTGGTAATCCATGCAAATATTTGTGGAACTGCATTTACTAAACCAAGAAACAAAGCACCCCACAAAGTAATACGATTTAGTATTTTCTGTAGATGATCAACAGTTTGTTGTCCAGGACGTACTCCCGGAATAAATGCACCTTGTTCACGAAGTTGTTCACCAATTCTTCTTGGGTCATAAGTGATTTGGGTATAAAAGAATGTAAATGCAACAATTAGCAATGTGCTAATAATCAAACCACGAGGATCTCGCTGATTAAACCAAGGAGATAACGACTGTAACCAAAGCACGTTAGGAAATGCGCCAATTATTGTTGGTGGCAAAATTAAGATTGATACTGCAAAAATAATTGGAATCACACCAGCAGCATTTAGGCGCATAGGGATATAAGTAGTTTGACCGCCCATCACTCTGCGTCCACGAACTTGCCGCGCATACTGAATCGGAATTCTTCGCTCAGCTTGCTGAACAAGTACCATACCAGCGATTGCAATTACTAAAAGTACTAAGTAAATAATTAAACTAAATATATTGCCTTGTCCTTGATTTATTAAGACAAACTGCTGTACAAGAGCTCCAGGGAAAGCAACTACAATACCCGCATAAATAATTAGCGAAATACCGTTACCTACTCCAAACTCCGTAATTTTTTCACCAAGCCACATTACCAAAGCAATACCGGCAACCTGAGTAACTACAACAATAAACCAAAAGAATGGTCCATTATTCCAACCTGGCTTAAGTACATTACCTAATAGTGCAATAGCTAAAAACACTGATTGGATTGCACCCAATGCAATTGCTGCGTAGCGAGTATATCGGGCAATTTTACGCGTACCTTCTTGTCCTTCTTTTTGTAACTTTTCCAAAGGAGGATAAATAGAAGTAAGCATTTGAAAAATGATACTAGCCGTAATATATGGAATAACCCCTAAGGCTGCGATAGAAAATACACTAAAGTTACCGCCAGAAATAAAGTTCAAAAGTGTAAAAACACCATTATCCAAAGCACCACCGCGTAGCGCATCTATATTAATCCCTGGCGTAGGCACAAAGTTAAGTAGGCGATAGACAGCTAATAAGCCTAGGGTAATGAACAACTTATTCCTTAAATCAGGAATAAGAAGTGCATTACGAAATGCCTTTAACATTAGTCTTCACCTTCGGATTTAGCAATAAGCACTGAACCAGCCGCAGCTTCAATAGCTTTTATAGCTGTTTTACTATAAGCATCTAAGCTAAGTTTTAAACCCTTAACTGATAATTCACCATTAGCTAAAAGCTTAACTGGCTTTCTAAAATTCTTAATTAAACCCATTGATTTTAGAGCTTCAGAATCTACAGTTGCACCTTCAGAAAATCTATTAAGGTCACTCAAATTAATAACATAATAGTCAAGGCGATATCTATTGTTATTAAAACCACGTTTTGGTAAACGCATGATTAGTCTAGAGCGTCCACCTTCCCAGCCTGGGCTTTGACTAAAACCACTACGGCTCTTTTGTCCTTTTTGTCCACGACCAGCAGTTTTGCCAGTTCCGCTACCAGTTCCACGTCCTACGCGTCTTCTGGCCTTTTTTGAACCTTTGGCAGGTCTTAAATCATTTAATTTCATATTTAATCTTCTACCTTCAAAAGAAAAGAGACTTTGTTAACCATACCTCTAACATCTCTAGTATCTTTAACCTCGCGCGAGCTACCTCTTTTACGTAAACCCAAGGCATAGACTGTATTACGCTGGTCTTTTTTTACACCAATTAGGCTACGCACTAAAGTTATCTTCATTGTGCTGCCTCACGTTCAGCGACTGACTCTTCGTAGGTTTTTAGTTGTTTTAGGCCGTTTATAACAGCATAAGCAACATTTGTTTCATTGCGTGAACCCAGTTCTTTTGTTAAAAGATTACGATAACCTGCTAATTCTAATATAGCCCTTGGAACACTGCCAGCAATAATACCTGTAGCTGCACCAGCTGGCTTAATCATTACATTACTAGTTCCATGAACTCCAACTACACCATGAGGTACAGTACCTGGCTCTTCAATTGGTACTTCAATGACATTTCTCTTTGCCATATAGTTACCCTTTTGAATTGCAACTGGAACTTGTTTAGCTTTTCCTAAACCTACCCCAACACGCCCATTGCCGTCACCGACGGCTACCATTGCTCCAAAACGAAAGCGACGACCACCTTTATAAGTCTTGGCAGTTCGGCGAATAAATAAAACCTTATCTTCGAAATCTTCCATTAGAAGTTCAAGCCTCCTTCACGTGCACCTTCGGCCAAAGCTTTTACGCGACCGTGGTAACGATATGCTGCCCTATCAAAGATTACATCTTTAATACCAGCAGCCAAAGCTCTCTCAGCTAATAGTTTTCCAGCAGCTCGAGCCTGTTCTTTTTTATCCCCATCTAATTTTAGAGCTTTTGTATTGGCTTCAGCCAATGTAACACCCTGACGAGAATCAATAATTTGAGCATAAATAAATTTATTACTTCTAAATACACTTAGACGCATACGACCATTATCAACTGGACGCTTTAAGCGACGCTGAGTACGGAATTTACGTCTAGTTTGACGAGATAATCTAGCCACAATTCCTCCTTAACCTGCAGCCGCAGCGGCTTTACCCGGCTTGAGTCTAATATGTTCGCCTTCATAGCGAACACCCTTACCATGATAAGAATCTGGTGGACGCTTAGCACGGATATTAGCAGCAACTTGACCAACTACTTGCTTATCTATGCCAGTTATGACGATTTTAGTTTGTTCTGGTGTTTCTATGGTTACACCCTCTGGTGCAGTTACCAAAACAGGATGAGAAAAGCCTAGGCTTAAATCAACAACATTATTCTTAGCATTAGCACGATAACCTACACCACGTATTTCTAAATTACGAGTATAGCCTTGGCTAACACCGATAACTGCATTATTTATCAAGCTTCTTGCCAAACCATGCTGGGCTCTATCATCACGATGATCGCTTGGACGCTCTACAGTTAAACTGCCATCTTCAATTTTTACAGTTAGTCTCGAGCTAATAGGAAACTCTAGTTGCCCTTTAGGGCCTTTAACTTTAACAATAGAATTATTGACACTAACTTCCACTCCAGCAACAATATCAACTGGTGCTCTACCTATTCTTGACATTACCAAACCTCACAAACGACTTCGCCACCAATATTTTGGCGACGAGCATCTCGGTCAACTAAAATTCCTTTTGATGTTGAAATTAAAGCAATGCCTAAACCACCACGTACTACAGGAATTGCATCAGATTTAACATAAAAACGTCTACCTGGTTTAGAAATACGGGTAATTTTATTTATTATTGACTTACGCCTTGGTCCATATTTTAGCCCCATACGTAAGAACGGTTTTCCATCTACATCTACGGTATCAACTGATTTTATATAGCCTTCTTTGACTAATACATCAGCTAGTGCTTTTTTAAATTTGCTGGCTGGTACATCAACATCCGGGTTTGCAATTGCAGCTGCATTACGAATGCGTGTAAGCATATCAGCGATAGGGTCTGTTAACATTTTATTTCGAGAGCGGTATCAAATTCTTGACCGTACTCCCTAACCTCCTTCAAGATTACCAACTGGCTTTTTTTACTCCTGGTAAATAACCCTTATGGGCCATTTCACGTAAACAAATTCGGCAAAGCCCAAAGTCACGTACGTAGGCACGTGGACGACCACAATTCTGACAACGGTTAATTTGCCTTACTTTGAACTTTGGTGTGCGTTTGGTCTTTGCAATATGTGCTTTAGATGCCACTATTACTCCTTTATTTCTTAAACGGCATGCCTAAAAGCTCAAGTAAGCTTTTAGCTTCTTCGTCTGACTTAGCAGTAGTGACGATAGTAATATCCATACCACGCGCACTATCAACTTGATCGTAACTTAATTCTGGAAAAACCAGCATCTCTTTAATACCTAAACTGTAATTACCTCGGCCATCAAAACTTTTTGTTGGAACTCCTCGAAAATCTCGAACTCGAGGCAAAGCAATATTAACTAATTTTTCTAAAAATATCCACATTTTATCGCCACGAAGAGTAACTTTTACGCCAATTGGCATACCTTCACGGATTTTAAAATTAGAAACAGACTTTTTAGATTTAGTTATAACAGGTCGCTGTAAACTAATTTGGGCAAGGTCTTTAGCTGCTTTTTCGACTACTCGTGAGTCATCTTTAGCTTCGCCAACACCCATATTAAGCACTATTTTTTCAAGCTTAGGCACAGCCATTACATTAGGATAGCCATGACGCTTTATCATTTCAGGGACAGCTTTTTCTTTATAAGAGTTTCTTAAATTTACATTAATTCCCATAATTTACCTAGTCCTCGAACCTAACACCGCTTTTTGCACTCACACGGTATTTGCCTACTTCGTCAAACTTATAAGCGACTCTGGTAACTTCAGATGTTTTAGGATCGATAATTTGTACATTACTGACATGGATTGGTGCTTCAATTTCTATAATTCCACCTTGTGGATTGTTTTGTGTAGGTCGCTGAGCTTTTTTAATGATATTAGCACCCTCAACAATCACTCGGCCAGTTTCACGAAATACAGATAATATTCTACCTTCAACACCTTTTGAGCGACCAGATATGACTTTTACTCGGTCACCTTGTCTTAGTCTTATTTTCATTGTATTAGGTTTAGCCACTATAATACCTCCGGTGCAAGAGATAATATTCTCATATATTTCTTGTTCCTAAGTTCTCTAGCAACTGGCCCAAAAACCCTAGTACCTCGGGGTTCATTATTATTATTTAATAAAACTGCGGCATTACTATCAAAACGAATTGCTGAACCGTCTTTACGTTTAATTTCTTTTTTAGTTCTCACAATTACAGCCTTAATTACTTCGCCTTTTTTTACTCCAGAATGCGGGATAGCCTCTTTAACAGAAGCAACTACCACATCACCTACAGAGCCAAATATTTGACGACCAGTTCCTAAAACTCTAATAACTTGTATTCTACGAGCTCCAGAATTATCAGCAACTTCTAGATAAGATTCTTGTTGAACCATAAGCCTAGCCTCTTGCCTTTTCTATGAGCTTAGTTACTTTAAAGTTCTTTCTTTTACTAATTGGTCGTGTAGAGACTATCTCAACAAGGTCGCCAGTATCAATATCATTGGCTTCATTATGAGCAAGATATTTTTTACTTTTGGTCATAACCTTGTTATAAAGTGGGTGCTTAAAACGACGTTCTATCAGAACAGTCACAGTTTTATCAGCCTTATCACTTACTACACGCCCTTGTAAGATTTTTTTCATTGTGCTTTTACCTCTTCTTGGGCTATTGTCAAAAGTCTAGCAATCTGACGTTTTTTAGCAGATATTTCTTTAACATTGCTAAGCTGACTAATTTTGGCAGTGAATCTTAATTCTCTGATACTTTGGCGCAATTCTGCAACAGCTTGGCTTATTTCGTCAGGGCTTAGACTACGAATCTCGTTTGGACTACTGAGCTTCATCATAGACCTCCCGCTTAATCATTTTTGTTCTTACCGGAAGCTTGTGGCTTGCTAGACGAAATGCTTCTTTAGCCATCTCTTCAGAAACATTACCAACTTCAAATAAAATACGACCAGGTTTTACAACTGCCACCCAATATTCTACAGCACCCTTACCTTTACCCATTCGAACTTCTTGAGGTTTTTTAGTAACTGGTTTATCTGGGAATATCCGAATATAAATTTTACCACTGCGTTTAAAATAACGACTCATAGTAATACGACAAGCCTCAATTTGGTTTGATTTAATCCAAACAGGCTCGAGCGCAATCAATGCATAATCACCAAAAGCGATATAATCTCCACCTTTAGTAGCGCCTTTCATACGTCCGCGCATTTGTTTACGATGCTTTACACGTTTAGGAATAAGCATTTAACTCTTCCCCCTTGGTGGCCTATTATTACCGCCAGAAGCAGCACGCGATTGTCCGCCAGCACCTGGGCCAGAACGACGTCGCTGAGGGCGACGGCGGCGTTTATTCTTTTTAACATCCTCACGACTTTTAGAAGAAATTGTCGCCGCAGATCTTTGTTTATCACCAACAACTTCACCATGAAAAACCCATGCTTTTACACCGATTTTACCATACTGTGTTGCTGCTTCTGCTGTACCATAATCAATATCAGCACGAATAGTTTGCAGTGGAACCCGACCATCACTAAAGTGTTCGGCTCGAGCCTGTTCTGCACCATTTAAACGGCCTGAACAACGAATTTTACAGCCTTGCGCACCTGATTCCATAGCACGCTGAATTGCTTGCTGCATGGCACGCCTAAATTGAAATCTACGCTCTAGTTGCTCTGCGACTTTAACTGCAATTAATTGGCCACTAATATTAGGATTAGGAACCTCTTGTACATTTAAAGAAATATTACTACCTGAGATAGATTTTTCTAGCTGACTACGCAAAGCTTTAATAGTTTCGCCACCACGCCCAATTACCACACCAGGTTTAGCAGTTCTTACTGTTACGCTAATGCTTTGAGCAGCGCGTTCAATACTAATACGCTCAATACCTGAATGTCCGACTTCTTTTTGAATAAGTTCACGAATAAGCCCATCTTCGGCAAGATAGCGAGGATAGTCTTTGAAATTAGCATACCAACGTGCAGAAGGCTCTTTGATAATTCCTAAACGAAAACCTAATGGATTGACCTTATTACCCATTACGCTCCTCCAATGTAATGTTGATATGGCTTGTGCGCTTACGCATTACATCAGCGCTACCACGAGCACGTGGTAAAAAACGCTTAATAGTAGTACCCTCATCAACTCTGATTTCTGAAATAAATAAGCTGTCTTCAAACATATCATGATTGTTTACAGCATTTGCTTTAGCACTTTGTAATAGTTTTAAGATAGGCCCAGAAGATCTCCTGTTTGTAAAACTCAAAATATTCTCAGCTTCAGAAACACTTTTACCTCTAATTAAATCAGCTACCAAACGTGATTTCCTAGGGGCAACTCTTAACATAGTTAATTTAGCTTTTGCCTTCATTATTGCCTATCTCCAGAGTGTCCACGAAATGTTCTTGTTGGTGAAAACTCACCAAGTTTATGACCTACCATGTTTTCTTGAACAAAAACAGGTACATGCTGACGACCATTATAAACACCTAAAGTCAGACCTACCATTTCTGGTACTATCGTACTTCTACGACTCCAAGTCTTAATAACTTTACGATCACCTTCATCATTTGCCTTGTCAACCTTGGCAAGCAAATGTTCGTCAACAAAAGGTCCTTTTTTAATACTACGTCCCATTATTTCCTACCTTTTCTTCGGCGGACAATGAACTTAGAACTAGTTTTACGCTTACTTCTAGTTTTTAAGCCTTTAGCTTGTTGTCCCCAAGGGCTAACAGGAGGGCGACCACCTGATGAACGACCTTCACCACCACCATGAGGGTGATCAACGGCATTCATTGAGCGCCCTCTTTGATGAGGTTTACGCCCCATCCAACGAGTACGTCCTGCTTTACCAATAGTCAAGTTCTTATGTTCAGCATTGCCAACAGAGCCAATTGTGGCATAGCATTCACCATGAATACGTCTTAGTTCGCCAGAAGGCAACCGTAAGATAACGTAATTACCATCACGACCTTGAATTTGCACTCTTGTTCCTGCACTTCTTGCAATTTGAGCACCTTTATTAGGTACCAATTCTACGTTATGAATAATAGCTCCAATAGGAATAAATCTAATTGGCATAGCATTACCAACAACAGGCTCAGCATCAGGACCGCTTACAATTCGAGCATCTACTTTTAACCCCTCAGGAGAAATTATATAGCGCTTTTCACCATCAGAATAATTTAGTAAAGCAATATTTGCACTACGATTTGGATCATACTGAATACTGGCAACTCTTGCAACTACTCCTTCTTTATCACGACGTCGAAAATCAATAAGGCGATAACGGCGTTTGTGACCACCACCACGAAAACGTGAGGTGATACGACCACGGTTATTTCTTCCACCACTCTTCTTTATCGGCCTCAACAATGATTTCTCTGGCTTAGAGCTTGTAATCTCCGCAAAATCCGAGGTAGTCATAAAACGACGAGAAGGTGTATATGGACGATATTTTTTTACTGGCATTCCAAACCTCCTTTAGGCTAGGCCTTCGAGCTCTTGAATACGCTGCCCGGGCTTAAGCGTTACGATTGCTTTTTTACGCTTCGGGCTACGACCTGAGTGACGACCCATTGTTTTTACTTTTCCACGTAGATTCTGCAAATTGATTTTTATAACATCAACATCAAAAACAATCTCAATTGCATCTTTAATCTGAGTTCTATTAGCTTCTGGATGAACATAAAAGGCGTACTTACCAATCTCTATATCCATCAAACCTTTTTCGCTCATAACAGGTGACATAACAACATCATAAGGGCTCATGCTAAGCCTCCCCATTCTGACCATCAAAAATAGCGGCATCTGCAATTAGATGATCGTAACGCAAAATATCGTAAACGTTTAAACCACTTTGTGGTAAGACACCAACCCAAGGAAGGTTACGTGCAGCACGTCTTGCAAGCTCATCATCAGTGACTAACAAAACTCTTTCTTTGCCATCAAAACCATTAGATTTTGCCCAACTGACAAATTCTTTAGTTTTTCCATTAACATCAAATTTATCTACTAGAGTAAGTTTATCTGCGTTAGCTCTTGCTGAAAGAGCCATTTGTAAACCTAATTTGCGTATCTTTTTAGGTAAGGTATATTCATAAGTTCTTGGTCTTGGCCCAAAAGCTTTACTACCACTTCTAAAGATAGGAGCTTTACGATTACCGTGACGAGCACGACCAGAGCCTTTTTGTGGATAGATTTTAGCATTTGAGCCAACAATTTCGGCTCTAGTTTTAGCATGAGCAGTACCGCGGCGACGTTTAGAAAGCTGCCAGCTAACAACTTCATGTAATAAAGTTTCTTTTGGTTCTGGTAAATCAACCGTTACAGTACGACTTGAACCAAGCACATTTAAGGTAACCGACATTAGTTTACCTTCCTTCGAGATTCTTTAACAATTACCATGGAACCATTAGAACCAGGAATTGAACCTTTGATTAAAATTAGATTATCATCATTTCGAACTTCAATAAGCTCGAGCCCAATCGTAGTAATACGTTCTTGACCATAGTGACCTGCCATACGCTTACCTTTATAAACTCGACCAGGAGTTTTACTTTGCCCAATAGAACCAGGGCTTCTATGCTTTTTCTTAACACCATGGCTAGCAGGCATACCAGAAAAATTCCAACGCTTCATAACACCTGCTGTGCCTCTACCTTTTGAAAGCCCAGTAACATCTACTTTTTTGACTTCCTCAAAGATATTAACACTAACTTCGTTAGCCTCAAAGTCAAAATCTCTAAACTCAACCAATCGTTTTTGTGGTTTAACCTTGGCTACTTTAACATGGCCTAATTCTGGCTTGTTAGCGCTTTTTAATCTTTTTTCTTGCCAACCAAGCTGGATAGAATTATAGCCATCTCTTTCTTCGGTTTTGCGTTGTACAACAGGGCACGGACCTGCTAAAACAACCGTTACTGGTATTAGCTTGTCTCCTTGCCAGACTTGGGTCATCCCAATCTTTGTACCTAATATGCCTTTCACTAGCGTCCTCCAACAGTCTTAATTTCAATATCAACCCCATTAGGGAGATCTAAATGCATAAGGCTATCGATAGTACTTTTAGTAGGCATTTTAATATCTATTAAACGCTTGTGAGTTCTAATTTCAAAATGCTCACGGCTATCTTTATAGACAAAAGGACTGCGCAAAACGCAATATCTACGAGTCTTAGTTGGCTATGGGACTGGCCCAGCAACCTTAGCTCCTGTACGTCTTACCGTATTTACTATTTTAGAAGCTGAACTATCTAAGCTCTTATGGTCAAAACCTTTTAATTTTATACGTATACGTGGTGATGCTGCCATAATTTATTCAAGAACCTCAGCAACAACACCAGCACCAACAGTACGACCACCTTCGCGAATAGCGAATCTTAAACCTTGCTCCATAGCAATTGGTTTAATAAGGTTAACTGTCAATTCAACATTATCACCAGGCATAAC
>CAMZLP010000058.1 GCA_947311535.1 uncultured Deinococcota bacterium
ATTGATTCATTTATTTATTTACTTATTTATTAATTTATTTATTTATTGCCCTATTCGAAGAACTTTATGTATGAGTAAATATCGACATATTTCACTTCCAAATTTTGTAAATAAAATGTGTTTGTTGTAAAAGCAAAATCAAAGCAGTAAAAAGGTTAAAGTCGGCTTCTTTTTCAAAAATTAGTCCATCATGTTTTTTAGCATATTCTTTTAAGTCATCTAAAATATTTTTCCAAGCTGTGTAGATTGCGTGATCATTTTTCATAATTTAAGTTTACCTCTTTTGCTAAGAAATTTGGTGATTGCTAGGATTTAGCAATTTTAATCATTTTATCAGTATCAACAACTTTTACTCTAGGGCGAGCTTGTTTTTTGCCTTGGGCAATTTCATATTCATCTAGTTTTTTCCATTCTTCAAAACTAACTACTTCTACACCTTTATCCTTTAAGAATTGGACTATCGCTTCTGGGTTTTTATTAGAGTCTGGGGTTAAATCTATATTGCTAAAATCTTCTATTAAGTTTTTTATGGTGATTACTGCATCAGCCTTATTAGTACCAACTACGCCAGATGGGCCACGTTTAATCCAACCTGCTACATATTGACCTTTGACAATTTCACCATTAGCCTCGATCAATACTCGACCGTCATCATTAGGAATAATACCGCGCTTATCATCAAATGAAATATCTGGGAGCTTTACGCCTCTATAACCCACCGAACGCAAAACCATATCTACTGGCAGAGTTTCAAATTGACCCGTACCGACTGCATTTATATAGCCGCTGGGGCTAGGCTCGAGCTTGTTCTTTTCAAGCACAATAGCCTCTACTTTGTCACTGCCTTTAATTTCACTTGGAGATGCTAAAAACTTAATATGCACTCGCCTTGCTTTGCCTTCAGGTTTTCTGTCTGCATAGTTGTCTAATTCTGTAAGTTGAATGCTTATGGCCCTAGTGTCATTAGCTATTTTTTGGCTAGCTTCATCTAGCACTAAATCCTTTTTATCAACAAAAATATCAGCATTTATTAACTCACCGAGCTCACGAAGCTCTTTGGTGGTGTATTTTGCTTGGGCTGGCCCACGCCTGCCAATCATATAAATATCTTTGACTTTGCTATCTTTTAAAATATCCAAACTGTGGTCGGTAATATCAGTTGTAGCTAGCTCATCTACCGATTTAGCAAGAATGCGTACAACATCAACTGCAACATTGCCCACCCCAATTACCGCTACCGCTTTTGCATCTAATTTATTAATAAAATCTTTGTAAGCGGGCAAGCCGTTGTACCAAGCTACAAAATCCGTAGCCGAAATACTGCCTGCTAGGTTTTCACCTTTTATACCCAAGCTTCTATCTGATGATGCACCGGTAGTAAAAACTACTGCATCATAATGCTTGTTAATTTCTGCTAAATTAAGATCACGGCCAAAGTGAACATTGGCTAATAAGTTTACTCTGGGGTCAGCGGCTGTGCGTTCATATAACTTGCTTACGCTTTTTATCTTTTGATGGTCAGGTGCAATACCATAGCGAACTAAGCCATATGGAGTTGGCAATGCTTCTATAATATCAACTGAAACATTCTCTAAATTTTTAATTAAGCCTGCTGCGGCATAAAAACCAGCTGGGCCTGCACCTATAATTGCTACTCTTAAATTTCTTGACATAATCACTTGGAATAATCTTCCAAACACCTCACAAATCTTATAGAATATTTTAAGCGATTTTGATGCTGATTAGTGTTTGTACCCTTGCTGGATTGTAGCCATATTATAGGAGAAGTGCTTGATAAGAAGCTAGTAGCTAGAATTTAAGACTAACAAAAAAGATTTAAAACTAAAATTACGGAAGTTATAGGAATTTAAAACAATAGAGAAGAGCCTTAAGGGTAGAAAAAAACCAAGCTTAGTTTTGATTTTGCTAATGCCATAAATGGCTTTTAGCTGCTTTTTAGTTTTTAGTTTTTTACTTTGTTTTACTTTGTGTTAAATTCCTCTTGTAAAAGCCTAGTAATTTAGAATATTCTTAGAGCTTATGGTAGCTAATAAAGAGCACAATTATTCTATTATTGTTCAAAAATATGGTGGCACAAGTGTCGGAGATATTGAACGCATAAGGAAAGTTGCAAATCGTATCTCTCATTATGTTGAAAAGGGGCACAAAGTTGCAGTTACAGTTTCGGCAATGGGTGCTATGACTGATAGATTAGTGGCCCTAGCTAAAGAAATATCAACTAGGCCTAGTAAAAGAGAATTAGATGTATTAATGGCAACAGGTGAGCAGCAATCTATTGCACTTGTTTCGATGATGCTTTTGCATAAAGGCATAAAAGCTCGCTCATTTACAGGGCAGCAAGCAGGCTTTTTGACAGATTCACGTAGTGGGGCAGCCAGAATTATAGAGGTAAATCCAAAGTCGGTTTTGGAGGCTTTTAAAGAATTTGATGTTGTGGTTGTGGCTGGTTTTCAGGGTGTTGATGAATTTGGGAATATTACTACCCTAGGTAGAGGTGGCAGCGATACCACAGCAGTAGCTATTGCAGCAGCACTTGGTGCCACCGAGTGTGAAATTTATACCGATACCGATGGTATTTACACTACCGATCCGCACAAAGTACAAACTGCTACAAAAATAGATAATATAGATTATGACGAAATGTTGGAATTAGCTTCTCTGGGTGCTGGTGTATTGCATCCACGTGCTGTTTGGTATGCACGTAGATATGGGGTAGTTATTCATGTGCGCTCGTCATTTAGCTATGCTAAGGGTAGCTTAGTCAGTGATATTAAGGAGAATATAGTGAAGACAGATAAACCAGTTACTGGGGTTGCGCTTGATTTGGGTATTGCTCGAGTCGATTTACTAGAAGTTCCAGATAAACCCGGAATTGCCGCTGAAGTTTTTGCTGCATTAGGTGAAGCTGGTATTAGTGCAGATATGATTATCCAAGGGGTACCAGGTGATGAGGCATCACGGCAACAAATGGCGTTTACCATTGATAAAGACCAAGCCGAATATGCCACTGAGGCAATTAGCTCAGTTTTAGATACAATTGGCGGACACTTTAGCATTGATAAAAATATTGCGAAGCTATCAGTAGTTGGCATTGCTGTTGGCTCTACTCCTGGTGTTGCTGCTCGAGTATTTAAAGCTGTTTCTTCGGCTGCTGCAAATATTCAAATGATTACAACTAGTGAAGTTAGGGTATCAGTAGTAATTGCTGATGATAAGGCCAAAGCAGCCTTGAAAGCTGTACACTCAGAGTTTGATTTAGATTCTAAATCTTAAACTTTGCAGGTTTTAATTTCTTAAGCTATACTGCCGATAGCGATACAAAAAATTCACCAATCGCTATTGGGAGATTATATGAAGAAAATTGCTTTAGCCATTGCTATAAGTATTTTGACCTTGGTACTAACTGCTTGTCCGCCAACTCAAGCGGCACCAACGGAACTCACTTTTACTGCTAGTTTAAATGGCGCTGCCGAAGTTCCGACTAATGCGTCTCAGGCAACTTGTGCGGTAACCGCAGTATTAAAAGGTGAGATTCGTGGTCAAACGCAATAGTTAATTAACCACGGTAAAAGTAAGAAATCTTGACGACC